>DAIMFY010000064.1:0-9475 GCA_036724295.1 Gemmatimonadales bacterium
GTCTGCATGATGCTGGGGATCTGGAAGGTCTTCCCTTCCCGGATCAGGTTGGAGACGGCGGGAATGGACAACAGGATCTCGCGCGCCGCCACCCGGCCCCCGCCCTTCTTCTTGCACAGCGTCTGTGCGATGACCCCGCGCAGCGATTCACTGAGCATGACGCGTACCTGCGACTGCCGGTCGGCCGGGAACTGGTCGATGATCCGGTCCACCGTCGACGCCGCGGTGGTGGTGTGCAGCGTGCCGAAGACGAGGTGGCCGGTTTCCGCCGTCTCGATGGCGATGGACACGGTCTCGAGATCGCGCATTTCGCCCACGAGCACGACATCCGGGTCCTCGCGCAGCGCCGCCCGCAGCGCTCCCTTGAACGACCTGGTGTGCACGCCCACCTGGCGCTGGGTAACGATACAGCTCTTGCTCGCGTGCACGAACTCGATCGGGTCCTCGATGGTGAGGATGTGATCGGTGCGCGTCCGGTTGATGAGGTCTACCATCGCCGCCAGCGTGGTGGACTTGCCCGACCCGGTGGGCCCCGTCACTACCACGAGGCCCTTGGTGAGGTAGCAGAGGTTCTGCACTTCCCGGCTCAGGCCGAGGTCTTCGGCCGTCGGTACTTCGGTCGGGATGACGCGGAAGACGGCAAAGGGGCCAAAGCGGTCGCGCCCGGCGTTGCAGCGGAACCGCGCGACACCCGAGATCTCGTACGCCCAGTCGGCATCGCTCGCAGAGCTGAACTCCTCGATCACGGTCGGCGTCATGATGGCATGCAGCATGGCCTCCAGCCGTGCCGCGTCGAGCGGCGCGCTGTCGGAGCGCACCAGCTCGCCATGGCGGCGATACACCGGCGGCTGGCCCGAGCGGAGGTGCAGGTCCGACGCCGAGGAGGTGGCGAGCTCGCGCAGCAGGACATCGAGCGCCCCGCGCGCCTCTTCCAATTCTGCCGACGAGCGAACATTCGACTGGTCGCTGGCTGCAGGTCGCTGGCTCCCGGCTGCAGGCCGCAGCGTGACCTGCGTTGCCCCATCGGGCGCACTCATCTCGGCGTCCACCGCGCCCGCCGGCGCACCATAGCGGAAGCGCAGGCTGGTGCCCTCCCGCACCTGTGCGGCAACCTCGGCCGGCGCGATTTCGCGGAGAAGCGCCACGACCTGCTGTTCGGTCAGCGGCTCGCGCGTCACGGCGCGCGCGGTCCCGTTGGTCTGGAGCGAGGCCGGCTGGCCCGCCGCAAGCCGGAGCAGGTGGGCGCGCTGGTCCACCAGGAGCTGGATGAGCTTGTCGAGTCGTGCCACGGCAGACCTCAGTCGAGCGGGCGGATGGACCGCACGTGCGAGCGGTTGAGGAAACGAATCGTAGTGCCTGTCACCAGCGCGAAGAAGCGGCCGCTGGTGTTGAGATAGTCGAGCGCACGGCCCCGGGTGGGCGGCATCTCGATGTCGGCCCGGCCACGATAATCGCCGCCCGACAGCCGCACTTCCATCTCGACGTGCGAGTAGGCGCCGAGCCGGGCCGGGTCTGGCGCCGGCATGTCGGCGGTGGCGCAGGAGACGACCGCCACCGTGTCCTTGGAGAGAAAGGCCACGCCACCATCGGCCAGCGCGAGGGCAAAGAAGACGTCCGCCCGATTCAGCAGTTCCAGTGGCGACTCGGGACCATCGCGGTACGGAACGCTGGGCTGGAGGTGCAGCTCGCCGATGATCACATCGCCACCGGCCACGATCACCGAGGCCGCGACGCGCCGGGTTTCGGCCCAGTCGCTCATGCGCCGGCCGCCCGCTGCAGCCTCCGGCCTTCCAGCCGGTACATCTGCCACTCGTCCAGCGACTCAGCCTCGAGTCGCTCGTAGAAGTCGCGAGCGAGCTGGTTCCACTTGAGCACAGTCCACTCCATGCGTCCGCAGCCCCGCTCGACTGCCGCCGCCGCCACGGCCCGGAACAGCCGGAAGCCGTGGCGGGCGCCGCGTGCGTCGGGATGCACAAAAAGGTCTTCAAGGTACATGGTCGGTAGCGCAAGAAAACTGGAATACGTCTCGAAAAACAGGGCATAGCCGACCGGACGATTCCCGTCCAGCGCCAGCAGGACCTCGACCCGGCGACGGGCGCCGAAGGCGTCCTCGACGATCCGCGCCCGCGCCGCCTGATCAGGACGTGGCAGCTGCTCATAGTCTGCCAGTGCGTCCACCAGCGCAAGCAGCGAGTCGGCGTCTGCCGGGCTGGCCGCGCGCACGAGCGGCGTCACGCGCGGATTTCCACGCCAGCTTCCTGCTCGATGAAGCGGATGACTTCGAGATAGTCGGCGTCCTCACCGAGCGCGTCCCGGGCCACACCCAGGACATCGGTGGCGACCTCGAGCACGGGACCGTCCACCTGCTGCTCCTCAAGCACGTCGAGCGCGATGCCGGCGTCCTTGTGCAGCAGTGCCAGCCGGAATGTCTGTGGATAGGCACCGGTGAGCACCCGCTCGGGCACCAGGTGCTCGCTCACGAACGACCGACCGCTCGAGGCATTCAGCACTTCAACGGCCTTTGCCGCCGGGATCCCGGCCTTGACCAGTGCCGCGAGCCCTTCGCCCAGTGCAGCAATGTTGACACCGAGCAGGGCGTTGTTGACGGCCTTCATGGCGTGCCCTGCCCCGATCGGCCCCATCAACTCGATCCGCTTGCCAAACGCCTGCAGCACCGGCAGGGCGCGCTGCAGCGTGGCAGCACTGCCCCCCACCATGACCGTGAGCGTTCCCGCCTCGGCGCCGTTGGTGCCGCCGCTCACGGGCGCGTCAGCGAATTCCACCTGGCGCTCCGAAAGCCGTGCTGCGATGCGCCGCGACGTTGCCGGATCGCCGGACGTGCAGTCGAGCAGGAGGGCACCGGGCTTGAACCCGGCCAGCAGCCCGTCGGGACCGTCCAGCAGCGCCTCGACCTCGGCGGAGGTGGGCAGGCAGGTGATCACGACGTCGGCGCCAGCCGCCGCCTCGCGCGGTGTCTGCGCGGCACCGGCCTGGTGCGCGGCGGCGAACTCGTCTGCCCGCGCCGCGGTCCGGTTCCAGACCACGAGCTGGTGAGTCTTGCCGAGGCGTGCGGCCATCGGTGTGCCGATGGCGCCGAGGCCGAGAAAAGCAACGCGCATGATGGGCAATGTCTCCATGCTGGGTGCGTTCGAAGATAGGCTGTGCAGCGCCCTCGCGTCCACCAGCATTGACGGCACGGATGCGCAGGCAGTACCGTCCGCCATGGCCATCCGCATCATGCACGTTGACCTCGACGCGTTCTTCGTCGAGGTGTGCCGCCAGCGCTATCCCGGGTTGCGCGACGTCGAGCTGCTCGTCGTCGGCGGACGGCGGGAGCAACGAGGCGTGGTGCAGTCCGCGTCGTACGCGGCGCGGAAGGCGGGGGTGAAGTCCGGCATGCCGATCGCCGAGGCGGTGCGACGCTGCCCCGATGCCACGTTCTTCCAGGGTGACTTCCGCCACTACCGCGACGCGTCCCGTGCAGTGGCGGCGATCCTGCGTGACTTCTCGCCTACCGTGGTGATGGCATCGCTCGACGAGGCGTACCTCGACTTCGCCGGCACCGAACAGCTGCATCCGGTCTCGCTGCTCCCGGAAGCCGGGCGGCTGAGGGACAGGATCCTCGGGGAGACGGGCCTGGCGTGCAGTGTGGGCATCGGCACCAACCGCATGATTGCCAAGCTGGCAAGCGACTACGCCAAGCCGCGGGGCCTGATGGAAGTGCGAGCGGGGTGGGAAGCGGGCTTTCTCGCCGGCCTTCCGCTGGCGGCGCTGCCGGGCGTGGGGCCGAGAACGGCAGAACGCTGGCGCGAGCTGGGCCTCACCGATGTGGCACAGGTGCAGGCCATGTCCGAGGGAGCACTCATCCGCCTGCTCGGCAAGGATGCCGTACTGCTGCGACGCCGGGCCTTTGGCCAGGGCGGGACCACGCTGACCGCTGACCGCCTTCCCCGCTCGGTGAGCCGGGAGACGACACTCTCCCGCGACGAGCGTGACGCCAATCGCCTGGAAGGGCTGCTCCTGCTGCTTACGGCGCGAGTCGCGGCGCAATTGCGCGAGGAACAGCTGATGGGGCGCACGGTGACCCTGAAGCTCCGGCACGACGACTTCATCACCGTCACCCGCCGCCACACCCTGCCGGAACCCACCAATCTCGACCCGGAAATCGCCGCCGCGGCCCGGACGCTCTTCCGCAACGCCTACGGCGAGGTCCGCCGCCGGGACCGCGGCGTGCGTCTCATCGGGGTGGCGGTGACCGGAATTACTCCGGTCGAGTCGCTCGACCTGTTCGAACCGCGCGAGCGCAGCCGGCTCCGGCAGCTCACGGCAGCCGTGGATGCCGTACGCGAGAAGTTCGGCTTTGAAGCGGTGACGCCGGGACGGCTGGTGGAATTCAAGAGAGGGCGTGGGGCATGAGGCGTGGGCTTGAGTAATTGCCCATGCCCCAGGCCCCAGGCTCCATGACTATCGGTTCTGGAAAATCGACCCGAGCGGATCGCGCTGCTTCGGCGCAGGCTTGACCCTTGCCGCCGTGTCGGTGGCCGGCTTGGCGGAATCGGTGATTCGCTGCGGCTCGATGAAGCGGATGGTGGGAAGCGGCGCTGTCAGTTGGCTGCTCGGCGAGATGAGGGTGGGCTGTGGGCCGACGCTGCGCGGCGGCGTGAAATCGGCGGGCCGCACCGAGATGGCAACCTCGCCGGTGGAGCTGTTTTTCCGCTGCAGCAGCGCATCCCATGTCAGGATCACCCCCGCACTGTTGCGCACTTCGACTGACTTCAGCCGGCCATCGCGAAAATATCCCAGGAGCATGGACTCGCCGGGCGACACGTCGCAGTCGCACGGCACGAGCGCATTGGCGGAATCCCTCAGCATGATGCGCAGCGTATCGCCCGTCGAGTTGGTGACTCTTGGCGCCAGGTAGCCCGCCGCGACGACGCCCGCTGCGATGTCGCTCCGAAGCATTCCCCGCGGCGCCGAATCGGCGATACGCCCGCCCAGCGATTCGCCCCGCAAGTCGCCACCGATGGAGCGCGGGCCGACCACGTGCCAGCGGGCCTCCAGCGGGTCGCCGCGTCGCAACGGTACCTGCATCGAATCGCCGGGTGCGAGCTGGCGTTCGCCCGCGCCGTTGACAGACACCGCCACCGGGGCAAGCAGGCTGTTGCGCACCAGGAACCGCGGCGGCGCACCGGCGAAGGCGGTCCATGCCGAGAAGCCGATTGCGGCAAGACTGACCACAAGCGTGCTGGCGACCAGCACGCGGGTCGAGCGTCGCCGGGGCCAGAGCCGCCGGGCGCGGGCGCTCAGGTGGAGCTGGACGGTGGGGTCTTCCCGGCTGATGCGGGGAATGGCGTGGGTGCCCGTCATGAGCGACTGGGTCGCGTCGGGCAGGCCTTCGCGCAGCCCGGTGAGCATATCGCCGGCGCTCGAGTACCGGTCCTCGCGCCGCTTCTGGAGCGCCCGCTCGATGACCTGGCGCAGCCATGCGGGCAGCAGCGCCTCGTCATCGGGCAGGTCCAGCGGGTCGGCGATGTGCTTGGCCAGGATCTCGCCCGATGTCGCACCCTCGAACGGCGGCCGGCCCGTCACCATCTGCAGCAGCACCGCGCCCATGGCGTAGATATCGGCGCGGGCATCCACATCACGCTCACCCAGCGCCTGTTCCGGGCTCATGTACAGCGGCGTGCCAAGGACCAGGTCTTCGGGGCGGCTCTCGATCCCGCGCATGGTGGAAATGCCGAAGTCCACCAGCAGCGGCCGCCCGGAGGAGCCGTCCACGAGGATGTTGTCCGGCTTGATGTCACGATGGACTATGCCGAGCCGGTGAGCATGTTCCAGCGCGTCGAGGATCGGCACGGCGACGCCGGCGGCGAGCTTGGGCTCCAGCGGACCATCGGCGCGGAGAATGTCGGCGAGCGTAAGCCCTTCGATGAAGGGCATGACGTAGAAGACGAGACCTTCGCCTTCGCCGACGAAATGGATGGGGACCGTGTGCGGATGGCTGAGCTGGGCGATGGCGCGCGCTTCCTGCTTGAAGCGCGTGGCCATGTCGGGGCTCCACTCGATGTCGGTGCGCAGGACCTTGACCGCGAGCCGGCGACGAAGTTCGGTGTCCCGCACTTCGTAGACCTCGGCAAAGCCACCGCGACCTACCAGGCGAATCACCTCGAACTGCGAACCGAGCGCCAGCCGCAGCCGCCGCACCATGTCGGGCAGGCCGGCCTCGTGAGCCACCGCGCGGCCGCACTGCGGACACGCGGCCGCACCGCCGGGCAGCGGTGCCTGGCATTGCTCGCAGAGGGTGGCGTTCACTGTATCGGCAAGGAGGACGCGGTCGGGCACGTCCATCTCCGAATCATCGGGGTACGTCGTGGCGTCGCGGACCTTTCAAAGGTGGCTTGCGAAAACGGGCCGTCAAGGGCCACTCCAAATGCTGTGCCCACTTGACCCTACGCAGCGGCGGGGCCATGCTTGCTGAACAGCAAGCAAGTGACGACACGTGGTTGTATCTCCTGATCGCCAACGTAACCCCCTGCGCACCCGCGACGCCATCCTGGATGCGGCGGCGAGCCTGTTCGCCGAGCGGGGCTACGCCGCCACCAGCCTCGCGGACGTCGGCGCCCGCGCCGGGGTCTCGCGTGGCGCACCCGGCTACTGCTTCGGCAGCAAGGCCGAGCTGTACCGCGCCGTGCTGGACCGCGCCATCGAGGACGTCCGCGCGGCGGTGCGCGCCGGGCGCGAGCGGGCCCTCGCCAGCGGGCCATCGAGCCACGACATCCTTGCGGGCGCGATCAGCGAATACTTCGACTACCTCCACTCTCATCCGGTATTCGTCGGCCTGATCGAGCGGGCCGCCCTCGGCGGGGAAGCCCTGCCGGATGGCTTGCGGCCCGCCGTCCATGCTGGCCAGGAGGCAGTCGCCGCCATCGCCGAGGCAGCCGATCTCGATGCGGCGCCGGGAAGCGAGGCGTCGCAACTGCTCCTCACGGTGGTGTCGCTCTGCTGGTTTCCAGTGGTGCACCGGCATACGATCGCGCCGGCGATCGGCGTGGATCTCGAGTCGTCCGAGGGCATCGACCGGCGCCGTGAGCACATCATGAGCTTCGTCCTCGGCGGCGTGCGCAGTCTCGCCGGGACCGCCAGCTCGCATCAGATCGGGGGAGAGTGATCCATGACCGACACCAGCACTGCGGACTCCGCATCCGCGTCCTCGCTCGCGAGTGAGGCGGAAGCGCGGGAAGTCGCTGAGGCCGCGCGGGAGACGGAATGGAGCGCGCCGAGCTTCGTGCGCACGATGTTCGAGGGAGATTATCGCCCCGACCTGGTACATCCATTTCCCGAGGTGGACGCCGCGGAACTGGAGCGGGCCCGGCCGTTCATGGAGCAGCTCGAGCAGTTCATGCGCGACGAAGTGGACAGCGACCGCATCGACCGCGAGGGGAAGATTCCCCCCGAGAACATCGAGCGACTGAAGGAGCTCGGCGCCTTCGGTATCAAGATTCCCGACGAGTACGGCGGGCTGGGGCTGAGCCAGACCGGCTACACCCGCGCCATTGGCCTGGTCACCAGCCAGGACGGGAGCATCACGGCGCTGCTCTCGGCGCATCAGAGCATCGGGCTGCCGCAGCCGCTCAAGCTGTTCGGGACAGAGGAACAGAAGGCACGGTATTTCCCCCGGCTGGCCAAGGGCGCAGTGAGCGCCTTTGCGCTCACCGAGCGCGACGTCGGCTCCGATCCGGCCGGCGTCTCGACTCATGCCGAGTTGTCAGCCGATGGGAAGCACTGGCTCCTCAACGGCGAGAAGCTCTGGTGCACCAACGGCACCATCGCAGAACTGTTCGTGGTCATGGCGCGGACAGGCCCCAAGGCCATCACGGCATTCATCGTGGAGGCGGACTGGCCCGGAGTCGAGGTGGTGCAGCGGCTCCATTTCATGGGGCTCAAGGCGCTGGAGAACGGCGTGATCCGTTTCACCAACGTCAAGGTTCCGGTGGAAAATGTCCTGTGGGGTGAGGGCAAGGGCCTCAAGCTCGCGCTCATCACGCTCAACACCGGGCGGCTCACCCTGCCCGCCTCCTGCCAGACCGCCGGCAAGCGTTGCCTGGAGATTTCGCGGCAGTGGGCCGCAGAGCGGGTGCAGTGGGGCGCGCCGATCGGCAAGCACGAGGCGATCGCCAACAAGCTGGGCCGGATGGCGGCGGATGTGTACGCCATGGAGGCGGTGAGTGACCTCGCCAGTGGGATGGCAGACCGCGGCGGTTACGACATCCGGCTGGAAGCCGCGATGGCCAAGCTGTGGAACACGGAGACGGCGTGGAGGATCGTCGACGACACCCTCCAGATCCGGGGCGGCCGCGGTTACGAAACGACGGACAGCCTGCGCAGCCGGGGAGAGCGACCCGACCCGGTCGAGCGGATGATGCGCGACATGCGGATCAACCTCATCTTCGAGGGAAGCAGCGAGATCATGCGCCTGTTCATCGCCCGGGAGGCGGTGGACACGCACCTCAAGGTGGCGGGACCGCTCATCGACCCACGCGCCACGCGAGAGCAGAAATTCAAGGCCCTGCTGCGCGCCGCGGGATTCTATCTCACGTGGTACCCCAGGCTCTGGTTCGGCTGGGGCTGGTGGTTCCGGTTTCGCGACTGGGGTGCCCTGGCCCCGCACGTGCGCTATTGCGAACGGACATCACGGAAGCTCGCGCGCACGCTGTTCCACTGCATGATCCGGTTCGGGCCGAAGCTGGAGAAGCGGCAGATGGTGCTGGGACGGCTGGTGGACATCGGGGCGGAATTGCTGGCGATGAGCGCCGTGTGTGCCAAGGCGCGCCAGGACCTGGCCCGTGGCGGCAACGACCAGAAGCCGGTGGAACTCGCCGACCTCTTCTGCCGCCAGTCTCGGCGCCGGATTCACGATCTCCTTGAAGATGTATTCTTCAACGATGATTCGCGGACGTATCGCGTGGCGCAGCGAACCCTGGCCGGTGAGCATGCCTGGCTGGAGCGAGGCATCGTACGGAGCGCGGACGCAGATTGAGCTTATTTTTCACACGAAAACACGAAAACACGCAAGTGGACTCGCGACTCGGGACACGAGACGCGGAGTACGACGGAAGACCGATGACGCACGACCCGTTTCGTGCTTTCGTGTGAGACTTTTACAGGAGCCAGCCCATGCCGATGGCTGAAGGCCATACGGTTCCATTTGTCGGCCCCGAAGCCATTGACGCTTCGGTACTCGAGACATTTCCGTACGACGGGCCGGAGCAGGAAATCACGACCGAGACGCGCGAATTCAGCGCGGTCTGCCCCTATAGCGGGCTCCCGGACTACGCGCTCCTGCGCATTACCTATGTTCCAGGCGGCAGGTGCGTCGAGCTCAAGAGCCTCAAGTACTACATCACGAGCTATCGCAATGTCGGCATCTACCAGGAGCACGCCACCGCGCGCCTGGCGGAGGACCTGCAACAGGCCC
>DAIMFY010000065.1:0-9448 GCA_036724295.1 Gemmatimonadales bacterium
TGACCAACGTGGCCCGCGAGGTGGGCATCGACGGCAAGCTGGGCGGCCAGGCCCGTGTGCCCGGCGCCGCCGGCATCTGGCGCGACCTGACCGCCAACGTAAACCAGCTCGCCGCCAACCTGACCACGCAGGTGCGCGCCATCGCCGAGGTGGCGACGGCGGTCACCAAGGGCGACCTCACCCGTTCCATCACGGTCGAGGCCCAGGGCGAAGTGGCGCAGCTCAAGGACAACATCAACGAGATGATCCGTAACCTCCGCGACACGACGCGGAAGAACACGGAGCAGGACTGGCTCAAGACCAACCTCGCCAAGTTCAGCCGCATGCTGCAGGGCCAGCGCGACCTCACCGCGGTGTCCGAGCTGATCCTCTCCGACCTGGCCCCGCTGGTGGCCGCCCACCACGGTGTGTTCTATCTGGTCGAAGGTAGCGCCGGCGAGACCCGGCTCGAGTTGCTGGCGAGCTACGCCAACGAGGGCCGCCAGGACAGTCCGCGCTCCTTCCGCCTGGGGGAGGGCCTGGTGGGGCAGTGCGCCGTGGACCGCCGGATCCTCATGGTGAGCGAGGTGCCAGGCGACTACATCCGGATCAATTCCGGGCTCGGCGCCGCGGTTCCGCGCAACATCGTGGTCATTCCGGTGCTGTTCGAGGGCAACGTGAAGGCGGTGCTGGAACTCGGGACCTTCGAGCCGGTGGATGAAATCCGCCTCAACTTCCTCGAGCAGCTCGCCGAGAGCATCGGTATCGTGCTCAACACCATCATCGCCAACATGCGGACCGAGGAACTGCTCAAGCAGTCGCAGGCGCTGACCGAGAGCCTCCAGTCGCAGCGCGAGGCGCTCACCGAGACCAACCAGCGGCTGGAGCAGCAGACCCGCTCGCTGCAGCAGTCAGAGGAACTTCTCAAGAAGCAGCAGGACGAGCTGCAGCAGACCAACCTCGAGCTCGAGGACAAGGCCCGCCTGCTCTCGATGCAGAAAACCGAGGTGGAACAGAAGAATCGCGAAGTGGAACAGGCCAAGGTGGCCCTCGAGGAGAAAGCGGAGCAGCTGGCCCTCACCTCGAAATACAAGTCCGAGTTCCTGGCCAACATGTCGCACGAACTGCGGACGCCGCTTAACAGCCTCCTGATCCTCTCGCAGATCCTGTCGGAGAACGCCGAGGCAAATCTGACCGAGAAGCAGGTGGGCTACGCCCAGACCATCCATTCGTCGGGGTCGGACCTGCTGGACCTGATCAACGACATTCTCGACCTCTCCAAGATCGAATCCGGGACCATGGCCGTGGATGTGGGCAACGTCTCGTTTTCCGACCTCCAGCGCTTCGTCGAGGGCACATTCCGCCAGATGGCGGACCTCAAGCAGCTGGACTTCGACGTCGAGCTGGCGGCCGGCCTCCCGATCACGATCCAGACCGATGCCAAGCGGCTGCAGCAGGTGCTCAAGAACCTGCTCTCCAACGCCTTCAAGTTCACCGAGCGCGGCAGCGTGTCGCTCCGTGCCGATGTGGCCACCAATGGGTGGAGTCCCGGCCAGTCGCACCTTGACGCCGCCGACACGGTGATCGCGTTCAGCGTGACCGACACCGGCATCGGCATCTCGCGCGATAAGCACGCCGTCATCTTCGAGGCGTTCCAGCAGGGCGATGGCACGACCAGCCGCAAGTACGGCGGCACCGGCCTGGGCCTCTCCATCAGCCGGCAGATCGCCCGGCTCCTTGGCGGCGAGATCTGCCTCGAGAGCCAGCCCGGCGAGGGCAGCACGTTCACGCTTTACCTGCCGGCGTCGTTCCCGCTCGAAGTGGCGGAAAGCGGGCCGACCAGCGAGCGGACCAGCATCGAGGCGCCAAAGGCAACGCTCGGCTCCCGGCTCACCATCCTGCCGACGGTCGAGCGCACCATCGGCGACGATCGCGCCGCCATCCTGCCGGGTGACCGGGTGCTGCTCATCGCCGAGGATGATCCGGCCTTCGCCCAGATCCTCCTTGACCTCGCCCGGGAGCACGGCTTCAAGGGCATCGTGGCCCAGCGCGCCGACCAGGCGCTGGCGCTGGCGCGGGAGTACCTCCCGACCGCCGTGACACTCGACCTTCGGCTGCCCGACGCCGATGGCTGGACCATCCTCGACCGGCTCAAGCACGATGGGGCCACGCGCCATATCCCGGTCCACGTGATCTCGGTCGAGGAGAACTGGCAGCGGGGCATCCGGCTCGGCGCCATCGATTTCCTCACCAAGCCGGCCAGCCGGGACAGCATCGCCGAGTCGTTGCGCTCGCTCACCGAGTTCGTGAGCCGGCCGGTCAAGCGGCTCCTCATCGTCGAGGACGACGTCACCCAGCGCACCAGCATCACCTCACTGCTCGAAGGCGACGACGTGGAGACCACGGCCGTCGGCAGCGGCGCCGAGGCGCTCCACGCGCTGCAGTCGCGCCAGTTCGACTGCATGGTGCTCGACCTGGGCCTGCCCGACATGACCGGCTTTCAGCTGGTCAAGCGGGTGAAGAGCGAGGTGGGCCTGCGCCGGCTGCCGACGGTCGTCTACACCGGGAAGTCGCTGTCACGCACGGAGGAAGCGGAGCTGGGCCGTCTGGCTGAATCGGTGGTGATCAAGGACGCGCGCTCCCCCGAGCGGCTGCTCGATGACACATCGCTCTACCTGCATCGTGTCACGGAGCGCCTGCCGGAATCACGCCAGCGCATGCTGGAACGGGTACGGCAGCAGGATCCCGCGCTTGCGGGCAGCACCGTCCTGATCGTGGATGACGATGTGCGCAACATCTTCGCGCTCACGACGCTGCTCGAGCGGAGTGGCATGAACGTGGTCCATGCGGAAAGCGGCCGGGAGGGATTGGCCCGGCTGCAGGAGGTGCCGGGGATCGACATCGTGCTCATGGATGTCATGATGCCGGAGATGGACGGCTATGAGACGACCCGTGCCATCCGGGAGCAGCCCAGGTTCCGGAAGCTTCCAGTCATCGCCGTGACAGCCAAGGCCATGAAGGGCGATCGCGAGAAGTGCATTGAAGCCGGCGCGGTGGATTACATCGCCAAGCCGGTGGACACGGATCAGCTTCTGTCGCTGCTTCGAGTATGGCTGCACCGCTAGTCCAGTCGATCCCCACCGACTCCGAGCTGGCCGTCCGCATTCTCCTGGTGGACGACCAGCCCGCCAACCTCATTGCCCTCAAGGCCATCCTCGAGGGCATCAGCCCGCACATCGTCACGGCGCGCTCCGGCCGCGAGGCACTGAAGCAGCTTCTGGCCGCTGATTTTGCCGTCATCCTGCTCGACGTAAAGATGCCCGACATGGACGGGTTCGAGACGGCGACCCTCATCCGCGAGCGGGAGCGCTCCCGCAATACGCCCATCATCTTCCTGACGGCCGCCGATCGTGATGCCCAGATGGCTGTGCGCGGCTACGCCGTGGGTGCTGTGGATTACCTGATCAAGCCGGTGGTGCCGGAATTCGTCCGCTCCAAGGTTTCGGTGTTCGTGGAGCTGGCCCGGAAGAATGTGGAACTGGTCCGGCAGGCCGAGCGCCTCCGGGCCAGCGAGGAAGCGGCGCTCGAACTCACTGTCACGCAGAACGCGCTGATTCGCGACCTGGAGCACAAGAACCACGAGCTCGAGAGCTTCAGCTACGCGGTGTCGCACGACCTGCGCGCGCCGCTGCGGCGGGTCGAAGGGTTTGCCCGTGCGCTCGAGGAGACAGGTGAAGTCAGTTCCAATCTCGGCACCAGGTTCCTCGGAAACATCCGCACCAGCATCATCCAGATGGGCCAGCTGATCGACGACGTGATCCACCTGGCCCGCGTCACCAGCGCCGAGTTGCGGGACCAGGACGTGGACCTCAGTGCCGTGGCGAGCGTGGCCCTGGAACAGTTGCGCCAGCTGGAGCCGGAGCGAACCGTGGTCATCAGGATCCGGCCGGCGATGATCGTGCGTGGCGACGGCCGGCTGCTGCGGATTGCGCTGGAAAACCTGCTGCAGAACGCCTGGAAGTTCACCAGCAAGCGGCCCGATGCAATGATCGAAGTCGGTTCGCGGCACCATGGCGGCGAACAGATCTTCTACGTGCAGGACAATGGGGTGGGGTTTGACATGGAGTTCGCCGGCCGGCTGTTCGGGCCCTTCCAGCGTTTGCACCGTTCGGAGGAGTTCCCGGGGACCGGAATCGGCCTCGCCACGGTGCGGCGGGTGATCCACCGGCACGGCGGGCGCGTGTGGGCGGAAGCGAAGCCGGGAGAAGGGGCGAGGTTTTCCTTTACGCTGAAAGCTGAAAGCTGAAAGCTGAAAGCTGAAGGCTGAAGGCTGAGAGCTTCCGCGCTATCTTTCCCGCCCACCCGCGAACGTGGCGGAACTGGCAGACGCGCAGGACTTAGGATCCTGTCCCGCAAGGGGTCCGGGTTCGACTCCCGGCGTTCGCATGGCGAGAAGGGTCGGGATCAGGGGTTAGGGATCAGGCCAGGAGGACGGATGTTTGCCTCGCAAGCCTGATCCCTGATCGCTGATCCCTGATCCCTAGTTCAAGGCCCCGCACGTCATCGGCGTATACGGCGCCGTCGAGGCGTGCATGTGCACATTCCGGTTGCCCAGGTCCAGCCAGTCGACCAGCTCATCCACTGACGAGAGGTTGGCGCCAAGGTAGGTGTTCGCGGCCGCGAGCAGGTCGGTCAGCGACCGGCTGGCGCTGTAGTTGACCACGCCGGCGCGGTTGGCCACCGGGAAGTCATCACCGATCGGCGGGGCTTCGTTCAAGACAGTGAGGTGCGCATTCAGGCTGACGAGCACCGATCCCCCGTCGGCGCACGTCGGGTTCACATGGATGTGCTGCGGAATGTGCTGCAGCGGATCAAGACCCTCCGCGTGCACGCTCACCACGAGATAGCCACCCGCGATTTCGATCTTCACGATGCCATGATCCTTGCTGCCATTCATCGGTGCCAGGCGCGCCTGGTAGAGCATCCGGCTGGATGCCGACCCGGGCTGGTACGGCGCCCGGGCCAGGGCCGGCTGCTTGGACGTGGCGGCAGCCTGGGGCGCCACCATACCATCGTCACAGCCGCTGGCGAGCAGGAGGACTGCGGCTGCCAGTGTGGCTGCGTGCAAAACATTGCGCTTCATGGAGATTCTCCTGGGAAAAGGATTGTATCCCAGGTACGAGAAATGGGGCGGTTCCGGCTCAGTCAGTGGCACCCTGACCGCGGGCAAAGACCAGTCGGTCGAACCACCAGGCACGGTGGCCCACCCTTCGGCCGCTGCGCGGCCTCAGCCTGAGGGGCGGGCCAGCCCGGCTCGCGTCCCGCGTCCCTAGTATCCCTCCGCCACATCCACCACCCGCTCCGGCATCTGCCCCGCGTTCAAGGCCCTGAGTGCAGCAAGAAAACTGTCCGCCGCTCCCTCGATGCTGGTGACACCGGCGATGTGCGGGGAGATCATGACCCTGGGATGCGACCAGAGGGGAGAATCGGCCGGCAACGGCTCCGTGCTGAACACATCGAGCGCCGCTCCCGATAGGCGGCCATCGTCCAGTGCCCTGAGCATCGCGGCCTCGTCCACCAGCGGTGCGCGCGCCACGTTGATGAGCCAGCAGTTACGTAAGCGGTTGAGCACGGCGTCATTGATCATGCCTCGCGTCTCCGAGGTGAGCGGCGCCGCGAGAACCAGCCAGGACGCGCCGGGCAGGATCTCGCCCAGCGCGCCCTGCGGCACCACCCGTTCGAAGCCCGGCGCCTCGCGCCCGGAGCGCGACACCCCGGTGACCTCGATGCCCAGCGCAGTGAGCCGCTCGGCGATTCCCCTGCCGAGGTCGCCGGTGCCGATCGCAATGGCGTGTGTGCCGTGAACCACCGACGGCACAAAGGTGCGCCACCGTCTCGCATCCTGGTCATGCACCAGCGCGGGTATCTCCTGCGCTGCGGCGAGCACCCGCGCAAGCACGTACTCGCCGATCGGGACAGCGAACGATTGTGTGGTGCGGGTCAGGAGCACGTTGCTGGGCCAGGCAACGTCTCGGGTCCAGCCGTCAACGCCCGCACCGATGCAGTGTACCCAGCGAGCCGTGCCGAGCCCCACCGCCGGGCGGCGAAACCCGACCAGCGCCTCGGCCCATGCCACGTCGTCGGTTGAGGTGTCGTCCGGATGACGGGCGCGGAACTCGAGATCGGGACGTGCCGGACGCAGCCGCTCGACGATGGGCTCCGCAAAGGCGTGATGGACCACCAGCACGCGCTCGAAATGCTGTGGGGTCACTGAGGCTGGGCCCGGATTACGCCGCTTGCCGTGACGACCACCGGGTAGCCCTCGATCGAATCGGGCAGTGCCGCGCGTACGCTGTCGGTCAATACTGTCACCATTACGTACACGGCGGGCGCACCATTCTGTTCGCCCTGTCCCACCCCGACAACGCCGGGAATGGCCATGAGTGAGCCGGTGTGGCGCGTGAGCACATCAGAAATGGAAGGCATGCTGGCCCTCTCGACAGCACCGCCTGCCGGCGCGGACGGCCGGCAGGCGGTGGCTATCGTGAGCAGAAGGAGAAGTGCTGCGGACCGCATCACTTCCCGTCGATGGTGATTCCGAGCGCCGAGAGCACGGCCCCGATCGGGTTGCCGATCGTGGTCTGGCGGCTGCCGGCGAAGAGCAGGGCAACCGGATTGGCGCTGGCATCGTCGGTGACGATCAGGGAGCCGGAGTCGCCAGAATCGCTGAAGGCCGAATGCTTCGCTCCAGTGATCACCACCTGGTTGGTAAAGGTGGCGACGCCCGATTCATACTGCACGCTGATCGAGGCATTGACCGCGCTCACCTTCCCGTGGGTGCAGCCCGTAGTCCGGCCACACTTCTGCACCGCCATGCCGACCGTCGCCGTCCTGGTGACGCTGTTCGGCACTCCGTAGCCGCCGGTGAACGTGGCGTTCCCCACGTCACCTGTCGTAGTGGACGCGATTGCAGCATCCACGCTGTTGTTGCCGCTGAAGTTGATCTGGACAAACTGTGCCAGGTGCCCGATCACGAGGTTGTCGGGCGAGTCACAGTTGTTCGTATCGTAATTGCCCGGCTGCATGATCCGCTCGCCAATTGCGGCCTCATTTTCCCGAGCGAGGACGTGATTGTTGCTGAGGATGTAGTAGTTGCCGCCCTTCTTCACGCGCGCGCCCAGCGTGCCGGCCGAGCAAAAGACCGGATCGTCGATATTGCCGATCGAAACGCCCAGTGGCACCGGCCGGGGCCAGACATCAGTCGGCGCCAATCCGCCACCGCCGCCACCACCACCGCCATGCCCGCCGCCGTGCCCGTTCCCGGGCTCTGGATGCACCTTTCCCTTGCCTGGCAGGCCAGCCATGAACGGTCCGGTCGGCATCAGCTTCACCGGTACGCCGTCGAGGGTCTTCGGCAGTCCGCCGATCGCCGCGTTGGCGGTCATGATGACCACGGCCGCCGACTTGCCGTCATCCGTCAGGCCGACGCCGATGCCCTCGACACCATCGCGGGCCAGGATCTGGGTCTGATGCCGGGCCTGGGCCGCCATGGCGGCGTGGAGGTCGGGGCCTTGCTGGCCGCCGCGCGCAAAGGCAGGGGCGTCCGCGTCCGGACTGGTGCCGTCGCTACAGGCGGCGGCGAAGGCGGCAACGAGCAGGAGTCCGAGGCGCCTGGCGGCGCGCCCCGTTGGGTGGAAATTCCTCATGTGGTACACCTCGGGTTTGGTGATACCCGGATGCCGCCCGAGCGGGCGGCGGGGATGGTGTCCCACGATAGCGATTGGGGGGATGTTGCGCCAGTAGGGAGGGGAGGCGTGGGGCATGGGGCGTGAGGCATGTGGTCTCACGTCTCATGCCCCACGCCCTATGCCCTATTTATCCGCCAACTGCACCCGCTCGATGAAATCACCGACCCGGGTCCGGTAGAGATGCAGGGTAACGATCTTGCCCGGGCCCGCATTCTTCAATGCCGCCGAGAGATCGGCTTCGGAGCGGATGGGCTTGTCCTCGACCGCCGTGATGATGTCGGCCACGGCCTGCGCCTGGTTCGGCTCGACGAGCTGCGCCTCCCAGGCCGGTCCGCCAGGGGTGATGTCGGTGACGAGCACGCCCCGGACACTGTCCGGCAGGCCGAGCTGGCCTGCCATGGCGCTGGTGACCGTCTGCACCCGCGCGCCCAGGAGCGACTGCGTGGTGCCGGCCGGCTGGGCCTCGCCGGAGTCGGCCGAGTCGTCGCCGGTGCTGTCCTGCGCTGCGCTGCCAAGAGCCTCGTTCAGCGCCTGAAGCTTCACGGTCACGACCTTCCGGACGCCGCCCTTCCGGGCCACCTCGATCTTCACTTCATCACCCGGCTTCCGGAAACCGATCTCCTGCTGCAGCTGGCCGGTCCGGTACATCGGACGGCCATCGACGGAGAGGATCACGTCGCCCGGCCTGAGCCCGGCCTTGCCCGCCGGCGAATCAGGATCGGTAATGCTCTGGATCGTGACGCCGCGAATCTGGTCCAGCCCCACGTACTGGGCGTCGAGGCGTGATGCATCCTGGATTGTCACGCCGATTGCCGCGCGGTGCACTGTCCCTGTCTCGATCAGCTGGTCCATCACCTGCTTGACGAGATTGATCGGGATGGCGAAGCCATAGCCGGAGTAGAAGCCGGTCTCGCTCGCGATGGCCGAGTTGATGCCGATCGCTTCGCCCTGCACATTCACCAGCGGCCCGCCCGAATTGCCGGGGTTGATGGCGGCATCGGTCTGGATGAAGTCGGAAATGCTGAGGTTGGAGGTCTTGAGTCCCTGGAGACTCCGGCCCTTGGCGCTGATGATGCCGCTGGTGACCGTGAACGTGAGCTGGTTGCCCAGCGGGTTCCCGATGGCCAGGACCCATTCGCCCACCCGCTCGTTGTCGCTGTTGCCCAGCGCAATCGGCTTGAGGTCCTGCGCGTCGATCTTGAGCACGGCGACATCGGTGTTGGGGTCAGTCCCCACGACCTTGGCCACGAACTCCCGTTCGTCATGCAGCCGCACCGTGACCTTGTCCGCGCCCGCCACCACATGGTTGTTGGTGAGGATGTAGCCGTCAGCCGAGACGATGAATCCGGACCCGGTGCCCTGTTCCAGGCGCGGGCCGCTGTCGCTCGGCATGTTGAAGAAGCGGCGGAACTCCCGCGGCACCTGCGGGCTCCGCACCATCTCGGTGTGCTGCGAGCGGACGTACACCACGCTCGGCACCACCGCCTGCGCCACCGCCGCGAAGGCGTTGCTCAGGTCTGCGAGGGGCTTGGCTTCCGGAATCGAGGGCGGTGCCACCGGCGAGATGCTTCCAGCCGACGCCTGGGAGAGCTCCTGTGCCGATCCGCGGGTGGGGAGATCGAGGAGGCCGGCAAAGAGCAGGCCGAGCGCAAATGCCAGCGCCACAAGGCCGCCGAATTTGAGCCAGTTCTGTGATCGTACGGACATGCGTATGCCACCTG
>DAIMFY010000066.1:0-2689 GCA_036724295.1 Gemmatimonadales bacterium
GCGAACCGGCTTTCGGTGCCACGAGGCGATTCGGTGATGCTTCGAATCGAAGCCCCCGGGCGCGCGTCCGCCGCGTTGTACACCCGCACCCCGGGCGACACCTGGGCAGCTCAGGTTGTCTCGCTCGACCAGGACGGGCGAGCGAGTCGCACGGTGGGCCCGCTCGCGGCCGACCTCTTTGCACGCGCGAGCAGCGGCGGCCGCGGTTCGGACACAGTGCACGTCACGGTGCAGCTTCCCGCCTTTCTTGGTTCACTTTCTGTTACCGCCCGCTATCCGCGCTACCTCGGCCTGGCCGACGAGCCGCTGCCGGTTTCCGGCGACACGGTGCTCCTCCCCGCAGGCACCCGGCTCCGGACGCTGGGGCAGGCCACCGCCGTGCTGAGCCGCGCAGCCTGGACCGGCGAACGCCAGGATGCGGAACTTCACGTGACCGGGCGAGAGTTCGGCGGTGATTTTACGCCCCACCAGAGCGGAGCGTATACGCTTTCCCTCGCCGTGGAAGGTGGCGCGCTGCTCGGCGGCGATACCGTCCGGCTTCCGCTTCGGATCGTGGCCGACAGCGCGCCGGTCGTGACGGTCCCGGTGCCCGGGGCCGACACGGTGGCGCCGCTTTCGATGCGGCTCCCGCTCGTGGTCGAAGCGCGTGATGATCACGGCCTCACGGCGGTGCAAGTCCGCGTGCGTCTCGGTGGGTCGGAACAGGTCGACACCGTGCCCATGGGCGGAGCAGGGGACCACGCCATCCTGGCGCACGAACTCGACCTCCGGAAGGCCGGTGCGCAACCGGGCGACACCGTCGTGTATCAGCTGGTTGCCAGCGATAACGCGCCCGTGCGCCAGGTGGGTCGCTCGCGCGAGTACCGGGTCCGTGTTCCCACCCGGGCGGAGCTGCGCGAGGCCCAGCGTGAAGCGACCACAGGCATGGGGAGTGCGCTTGATTCGCTGGCGCGGAAGAGCGCTGACGTCCAGCGACAGACCGAGGATCTTTCCCGGGAGCGCAGCAGGGCGGAGAACAGCACGCGCGGTCCCGAGCCGGCAATGTCGTTCGAGCAGGCGCGACAGGCCCAGGCACTGGCACAAGCCACCGATTCGCTGGTGCAGCAGTCCGAGCTACTCAAGGACGCGCTCGAAGCGCTGCAGCAGGCAGCCGAGCAGGCAGGGCTCAACGATCCGGAATTCCAGAAGCGGCTGGCGGAAGTGCGGGAGCAACTGGCGAAGGCGCTGACGCCGGAGCTGAAGGCCAAGCTTGCCGAGCTCAAGTCGGCGCTGCAGAACCTGGACGCGGAGCAGGCGCGCAGGGCCCTGCAAGACCTGACCGAGGCACAGGAGAAGATGCGGCAGGCGCTGGAGCGGAGCCGCGATCTCTTCAAGCGTGCTGCGCTCGAGGGTGAGTTGGCCAACCTGGCCGACGAGGCACGGGACCTGGCCAAGGCGCAGGAGCAGTGGAACAACGCAGCGGCCAGGGCCGATTCCGCCAAGGCCTCGGCTGAGGAACAACAGATGGCCAGCCGCGCGGATTCGCTCGCAAGCAGGCTGCAGCAGGCGAGCCACCAGCTCGACTCCTCGGCTGCGCGAACTGGCCTGGAGCAGGCGGCGGACCAGGCGTCACGGGCGGCGCAGCAGATGCAGCAGGCGGCGCAGCAGATGCAGCAGGGAGGGCGCGCGCAGGCGCAGCAGCACGGCCGCCGAGCGTCGCAGATGCTCGGCCCGCTGGCGGGGCAGATGGACCAGGCGCGCCAGTCCACCCAGAACCAGTGGCGCCAGGAAGTGATGCAGGCCCTCGATCAGGCGCTGGCAGAAACGAGCCGGCTGTCAGGGCAGGAGCTGGCACTTTCGGAGTCGCTCGATGGAGGCGCGGATCCGGTCGCCGCGCGAACGCAGCAGGCGGCACTCGAAGAGGGGCTGGCCCGCATCAGCGATCGGGTACGAGACATCGCGGGCAAGAATGCCCTCGTCTCGCAACAGATCGGCGTTGCCCTTGAAGTTGCGCGCTCGCACATGAGCGCTTCACGGGATGCCATTTCGAGCGCCAACGTCAACCTCCCCGCCGCCGCCGACCGGGCCGGTTCGGCGGTGGATGCGCTCAACGCCGCCGCGTACATGATGCTGCGCTCGCGGAATGACGTGGCCGGCTCGGCGTCCGGCTCCGGCATGGCCGAGGCGATGGAGAAAATGAGCCAGCTGGCGGGGCAGCAGGGGCAGCTGGGCCAGCAGACAGCCTCGCTCCTGCCAACGCCCGGGCAGGGCCAGGGAGCGGGTCAGCAGATGATGCAGCAGCTTGCCGCCCAGCAGCGCGCCATCGCGCAGGCACTGGAGCGGATGCAGGCACAGGGAAACATGCCGGGCGCGGGCCAGCTCTCGCAGGAAGCACAGGACCTGGCGCGCCGGCTGGAAGCTGGCCGGGTCGATCGGCAGACGGTAGAACGACAGCAGCAGCTGTTCCGACGCATGCTCGACGCGGGCCGCACCCTGCAGGGTGAAGAGCGGGACGAGCAGAAGGAACGGCAGAGCACCACGGCCAAGGAAGGAAACATTCACCTGCCACCCGCCCTGCGGGAGCGCCTTGAGCAGGATGACACGCCGCGGCTGCCTGGCTGGGATGAATTGCAGCGCCTCTCGCCGGAAGATCGTCGCCTCGTGGTCGATTACTTCCGGCGCCTGGCGGAGTCTCCGCAACCGTGACGCG
>DAIMFY010000066.1:2699-9443 GCA_036724295.1 Gemmatimonadales bacterium
GCAGCTGGTGTCTCGCGCTGCTGCTGCTGACGGCCGCGGCGCCGCGCATCAGTGCGCAGCAGCCTGGCAACGCCTCGTTGGCGAGAGCGCTGGAACTGGAGCGGCAGAACCAGTATCCCGCCGCCGCGGATTCCTTCCGCGCAGTACTGGCACACCAGCCTGGCAGCGCGGCGGCGCTCCTGGGACTCGAACGCATGCTCGATGCGCTGCAGCGCGAGGGTGAGATCATTCCGCTCGCGCTGGCCGCTGCCGCGGCCGCGCCCAGCGATGCCGTGTATGGCGTGCTGGTTCGGGGCTGGGTCGCGAGCGGCGCGCAGGATAGCGCGCGAACGGTGGTGGAGCGGTGGGCGGTTGCCTCGCCAGGGGACGCTCAGCCCTGGCGCACGTGGGTGCAGGCGTCGATGCGGCAGCGCGATCGTGCGTCGGCGCGGCAGGCGGTCGAAGCGGCGCGGCGTGCCCTGAAGGATCCCGGTGCGCTGGCCTATGAGATGGCCCAGCTCCGTGCCGCCGACGGCGCCTGGCCCGATGCCGCGCGCGAGTGGTTGAGCGCCATTGCGCAGTTGCCGGGTTACCAGCAGGCCGCCATGGCCGCACTCATGCCGGCCCCCATGGCTGCCCGGCCTCATGTGCTCTCGGCCTTGCAGCAGGACTCGACGCTTGCTGCCCAGTTGCTGGCGGCCACGCTCGCTGCCGGCTGGGGCGATCCCGAAGGCGCAGTGAAGGCGTTGATCGCGAAACTGCCGCCACGGTCGCCTCGATCGGTCGACGCGCTCGCCGCGTTTTCGGCGCAGATGCGGACCCAGGGCAGCCGCACAGCGCTCATGGCACAGGGCACGGCGCAGGAAGAGATCGCCCGTCGCACGGTCGGCACCGCTGCCTCGCGCGCGCTGGTCACGGCCGCGCGCGCCTATCAGGAAGCGGGTGACACGGAGGCCGCCCGACGGGTGCTCGCGCTCGTTGCGAGTGACGGCCCCAGTACGGCAGGCGCCGCGACCACCATGGTTGACGTCCTCGTGGCGGCGGGGCGGATGGACGAGGCAGAGGCAAAGTTCTCCAGCATGGCCGAGCGGCTGCCTGCGGAAAATCGCGACGAGCTACGCCGCCGACTTGCCTGGGGCTGGGCACGTGCCGGCGACTTCCCGCGCGCCAGCGCGCGCCTGAGCGGCGACAGCACCGTGGAAGGCCTCGCGCTCCGCGGGAGGATCGCCATCTTTCAGGGTGACATCTCGGCGGGCGCCGAGATGCTGCGCAAGGCAGGTCCGTATGCCGGCTCCCGCGAGGACGCGACGTCGCGCACCGCGCTACTGGCGCTGCTCCAGCCGATCGACGACGACAGTCTCCCGGCGCTGGGAGCGGCGCTGCTGTCGCTGGAGCAGGGCGACACAGCGTCGGCCGCGGCCGGGCTCGAGCAGGTGGCGGGTGCGCTTCCGGCGGATGCCGGTGGTGCCGGCCTCCATCTGCTCGCGGGGCGGCTGGTGCATGCCAGCGGTGACACGGCCAAGGCGGAAGCGATGCTGCGTGCGGCCGACAACCCGGCGGCGCCGGCTGTCGCACCGGTTGCCGAACTTGAGCTCGCCCGGCTCATGCTGGCCGCGGCTCGGCGCAGCGAGGCGCAGGGGATGCTGGAGCACCTCATCCTCACCTATCCGGCGAGTGCGGTCGTGCCGGAGGCTCGGCGAGTGCTGGACGTAGTGAAGGGAGCAGTTCCATCACCATGAAGCGACGTCAGTTTGTTCACTACACCGCCGCGGGCGTGGCTGCATCGGTGTGGCCGCTTCGGCGGCTGCCCGCCTGGCCGTCGGCCGCCTACCTGCTTGCGCCAATGGACGACACGCAGGCGGACCACCTCAAGGCCTATGGCGTTGCCTTCCGTGCGCTGCAACGCGGGGAACGGCTGGAGTGGTTGCTCAACTACCGAGGCGGCTCGTTTCTCCTGCCGGGCAGCGCTGCGACCGGACGGGATGCGGCGCTGGCCGGCGTGACCACGGAGCCGCTCGATGAATCGGCCGCTACCTCCATCAAGGCGCAGATCGCGGGCGCCAACATGGATGCGGTGCCACTGGAAAAAGTGCCGAGGGTGGCCGTCTACGCGCCGCCCAACGCGGCACCCTGGGATGATGCGGTGACGATGGCGCTCAATTACGCCGGCATCAAGTTCGACAAGCTGTGGGATCCGGAACTTCAGGCGGGCCGGCTGTCGGACTTCGACTGGTTGCACCTGCATCACGAAGACTTCACGGGGCAGTACTCGAAGTTCGTGCTCAATTATGCCGGGTCGCCGTGGCTCACCGACATGATCAGCCGTAACCAGGCCATGGCCAGGTCGCTGGGCTATGCCACCGTGCCGGACGACAAGCGCGCAATGGCACAGCGGATCGCCGCATTCGTCGAGCGGGGCGGGTTCCTCTTCGCGATGTGCACCGCCACCGAGACGCTCGACCTGGCGCTGGCCAGCGATGGCGTGGACATCGCGGCGAGTTACGCCGATGGCACGCCGATGGACCCGGATGCGTCGCAGAAGCTGCACTGGGACCGCGCACTGGCCTTCGAGAACGCGCGGCTGGAGCTGAGCCCGACCATCGCGGTTTTTTCCGACATCGACGGGCACCAGGTCAACTCGCCCGACCGGCGGCAGCCATTGGGATCGTTTTCGCTCTTCAATTTCAGCGCCAAGATCGATCCGGTGCCCAGCATGCTGGTGCAGAACCACCGGCAGGTCATTCCTGATTTCTACGGGCTCACCACCTCGTTCAGCCGCCGAACGCTGAAGCCGGCCGTGACGGTGCTCGCTGACGAGCCGGGAGCGGCCTGGGTCAAGTACATTCATGGGGAACGTGGCCAGGGCACGTGGACATTCTATGGCGGCCACGACCCGGAGGACCCCCAGCACCAGATCGGGGACGCGCCGACCGACCTGTCAGTGCATCCGCATTCGCCGGGATACCGGCTGATCCTCAATAACGTGCTCTTTCCGGCAGCGAAGAAGAAGGAACTCAAGACCTGACAGACCGCATTGATCCGGGAGTGCGCGCTTTCCTGGCCGGGGAGATCACGGCCGCGGGCGGGCGTGAAGTGTCGTTTGTCGCGGAAATCAGCCGGGACGGCATTGTCACGGCTGCGCGCACCATCGCGCGCGGCACCATCGGTGAGGTGCTCGCGCTGCCCGGCGTGGCGCGGCGGGGTGAGATGCTGCTGCACAACCACCCCAGCGGCAATCTTGAGCCCTCGGGCGCTGACCTGCACGTGGCCGCGCGGTTGCATGACGAGGGCGTCGGCTTCGGCATCCTCTGCAACGATGCCACCGAGCTCTATGTCGTGGTGGAGGTGCCGCGGGCCCGCGAGAACGTCCGGCTCGATCCCTTTGCTGTCGTGGCCACGCTCGGCGCCGACGGCGAGGTGGCCCATGTGCTTGGCCAGTTCGAGGACCGACCCAGCCAGCGCGACATGGCCGCGTACATTGCCGATGCCTACAACGATGGCGGTGTCCAGCTGCTGGAGGCCGGGACCGGGGTGGGAAAGTCATTTGCCTACCTGGTGCCGGCGCTGGCGTGGGCCAGGGCCAACGGCGAGCGCACCGTTGTCAGCACCAACACGATCAACCTGCAGGAGCAGCTGGTGGGGAAGGACCTGCCGATGCTGAAGCGGGCGCTCGCCACAGAGGATCACCAGCCGAGCTTCGCGCTGTTGAAAGGGTGGCGAAACTATCTCTGCCTGGCGCGGCTGGCCAGCGCGGAGGCCGCCCAGCGCACGCTGCTGGAGCAGGAGCATCTGGCCGAGCTCTACGACATCTCGGCATGGGCAGCGCGCACGGCGGATGGCACCCTGAGTGACCTGCCAGCGCAGCCGTCACCAGAGGTGTGGGACGAAGTGAGCGCGGAAGCGGACCTCTGCACCCGGATGAAGTGTCCGCACTATGATCGCTGCTTCCTTTTCAAGGCGCGCCGGCGCGCCGCCGATGCCGACGTCGTGGTGGTCAATCACCATCTGCTCGCCGCTGACCTGGCGGTGCGGCAGGCATCGGACAACTGGCAGGAAGCAGCGGTGCTACCCCCGTACCAGCGCCTCGTGCTGGACGAGGCGCACCACGTCGAGGATGTCGCGGCCAAGCATCTCGGCAGCCAGGTGACGAGCCGAAATGTGAGGCGAACGCTGGCTCGCTTCGAGCGGAATGGCCGCGGACTGCTTCCGACGCTGATGCGGGAGCTGGCAACACGGGACGACCTGCTGAGCCGAGCCAGCCACGACCTCGTGGTGCAGCGGCTGATGCCGGCGGTGGCGGATGCCCGTCGCGCGGCTGACCAGCTCTTCGACCGGCTGCAGGCGCGCGTCGGCGGCGTGCCGGGTGGACAACTCCGGCTGACTGACGAATTTGCCTCGGATGAGATCTGGGCGGCGGGTCTCGCGCGCGAGCTCGATGCCGTGACGACCGTCTTCAAGACACTCAAGGAGCTGATCGAAACCGTGGCGGATCGGCTGGAGCAGGGCGAAGAAACCGAGCGGCGCGCCCAGCTGCTGCGCGAGCTGCGTGCCGTGATCCGGCGGCTCGACGGCGTGTCGGACGGGCTCAACCGCGCGCTCCGGCCGGTGCCGGGCGGCCCAGCCACCGTGCGGTGGATGGAGCGCTCGGGGAGGAAGCAGCAGGACGTGGCGCTCTCGAGCGTGCCGCTCGAACTCGCGCCTATCCTCAGGGAGCTCATCTTTGACCGGGTCGAGACCGTGGCGCTGACCAGCGCCACGCTGGCCGCCTCCGGTGAGTTCGAGTTCCTCGAATCCCGGCTGGGGCTCGACGGCGAGACCAGCCGCGTTTCGGTGCGAGCAACGTTTGCGTCGCCCTTTGATTTCGGTGCGCAGTGCCTCTTCGGCGTTCCCACCGACATTCCCGATCCGCGCGAGAACGAAGCTGCGCACGACGTCGCGGTGGCGCAGGTGGTGCGCGACCTTGCCTACGCCTCCGATGGCGGCATGTTCGTCCTGTTTACCAGTCATGCAGCGCTCAGGCGCGCGGCTGTTCGCTTGCGCCAGGAGCTCGATCCCCGGTGGCCGCTGCTGGTGCAGGGGGAGGCGCAGCGGGACCAGCTGCTGCGTCGCTTCCGCGAGTCGGGGCAAGCCATCCTGCTGGGCACCGATTCCTTCTGGGAAGGGGTCGACGTTCCGGGGCGCGCGCTCCGCGCGCTGGTGCTGACGAAACTACCTTTCAAGGTTCCCAGCGAGCCAATCACGGCGGCGCGCTGCGAGCAGCTCGAGGAGCAGGGGCGGAATGGCTTCATGGAATACCTGCTGCCGCATGCCGCGCTCAAGCTCAAGCAGGGGTTTGGTCGCCTGATTCGAAGCCGGCAGGACGCCGGTGTGGTGGTCCTGCTCGACAGCCGGGTCGTGACCAAGCGCTACGGGCCGCTGGTGCTCAATGGCCTTCCGCCAGCCGACCGGATCGTCGGGTCCTGGGCCGAGGTCCGCACTCGTTGTGAAGACTTCTTTGCCCGTTTCGGGATTGGTGCCAGCGTATGAGCGAGCTTCGTCCATCCAAGATCGTCTGCGTCGGTCGGAACTACGCCGCGCACGCGGCGGAGCTTGGCAATCAGATGCCCGAGCGGCCGATGCTTTTCCTCAAGCCGCCCAGCGCGTTGCTGGGCCACGGCGAGGCGATCCGGCTACCCGCCGCGTCGAAGCAGGTGGAATTCGAGGGCGAGATCGGCATTGTCATGGGACGGCGCTTTCGTGGCGGTTCCCTGGCGGATGCGGAACGCGCCATCGGTGGGTTTACCTGCGTCAATGACGTGACGGCGCGAGATCTCCAGAAGGTGGACGGACAGTGGGGACGGGCCAAGGGGTTTGACACCTTCTGTCCTGCCGGGCCGCAGGTTGTCCAGGGTCTCGACTGGCGCACGCTCGAACTCGCGACGCGGGTAAATGGTACGGAGCGACAGCGCGCGCCCAGCACCGGCATGCACTTCAGCATTCCCGAACTCGTCGCCTACATCGGGGACATCATGACCCTGGAGCCGGGTGACCTCATCGCCACCGGGACGCCGGCGGGCGTGGGCTCGCTGGCACCGGGCGATGTCGTTGAGGTCGAGATCAGCGGCGTGGGCGTGCTTTCCAACACGGTTCTATCAGGAGCGGAGCAATGATCCAGAAGAGCGAGCGGGCCGAACAGCTTCCCGGCTATCCCCTGGCGGAAATCCCGGGGATCAAGCGGCGGCTGCTCGATGAGGGCGTGGACGTGATCGACATGGGCGCGGGCGATTCCGACTACCCGCCTGCGCAGCCGATCATTGACGCACTCAAGGATGCACTGGGCGACCTGCGCTATCACAAATATGGCTTCCAGCTGGGACTGCCGGAATTCCGCAAGGCGTGCAGCGCCTTTGTCGAGAAGCGCTTCGGGCAATCCTTTGATCCGATGACCGAGATCCTGCCGCTCATCGGCTCCAAGGAAGGCCTCACCCACATGGCGTTTGGTGTCTGCAACCCGGGCGACGTGGTGCTGGTGCCGGAGCCGGGCTACCAGGCGTACATCGGGGGCGCGCTGCTGTCGGCGTGCGAGCCGCACATCTGCGGGCTACGGCCCGAGTCCGACTTCCTGCTGGACTGGGACAGCATTCCCGCGTCGGTGCTCGAGCGCACCGGACTCGTCTACCTCAACTATCCCAACAATCCGACGGCGGCTGTGGCTCCGCTCGAGTATCTCGAGAAGTCGGTGGCCATCTGTCGCAAGTACGACATCCTGCTGGCCTACGACAACGC
>DAIMFY010000067.1:0-9427 GCA_036724295.1 Gemmatimonadales bacterium
TACGGTCATCCAGCGCGGCACGCCGCCGCGAGACCGGGTCTTTCCCCGCCGGAAGCTGATGGTAATAATGGGCGGCATCGTGGGTGCGTGTCTGGCCGCGCTGGGCATCGCCCTGCAGGCGAATGCCAACCGGGCGCGCGAACTCGATCCGGAAGCATTCGCGGCGTTGCGCCAAGCGTTGCCATGGCGGCGCCGCGCTCACCATCAGGAGACCTGAACTCGCGGCCGCGCCATTGACGCAAGCAGCCAGAGCGTTGCGATCGGGATCGTTATCACGGGCTGCTCGAAATACGAGTCAAAGAAGGAAAGCACGACGAGCAGCAGGATGCCGAACGCGAGGGCCGCGCCAGTCGCACGCCAGCCGGCCGACAACTCCGGATTCCGCCAGGTGCGGACTCCGAGCCGCAACAGCGCTACCAGAAACCAGCCCACCACCAGCGTGCCCACGATACCGTACTCGGCCACGACGCCGACGAAACTGCTGAAGGGACTGGTGAGAACATCGCTCCGGTTCCCGCTTGTCGCGACGATGTTGGCGGTGTAAAGGTCCGAGACCGTCGCGCCGTATGCCGGAGCCGTAAAAGGCGGAATGAAGGACGGCAAGCGGGCTTCCTGCTTGTACAGTGCGCCGGTAGCGCGACTAGAGGCCGCCCGGCTCGCAAACGCGCCAGGTCCGTATCCGATCCATGTGTGCAATTCGCCCGGCCTCATGAGGGCTGCGGTGCGCGCGTAAAGCTGGACCTTGGGATTGAACGAGGTCACCGCAACCAGGGGTGCCCACAGGCCCGCGCGCGCGAGCTGCACGATCGTCGTCATGGCGAACGCGGTGCCCGCGCTTACTACAACAATCCCTGTGACGATGACTGCCAGGCGCGCACGGCGATGGAGTTCGCGCCAGAGCAGCAGCCCGCCCGCCGGCACCAGGGCCAGCAGCGCCGACAGGAGGACATGCTTCGCATCGGTCATCAGCAGGAGCAGCGCGAGCACGCCGGCCACCAGCAGGGCTGGCCTGCGCCGCGTGCGCCAGAAGAGAGCCGCGAAGTACGCCGCGCCCAGGAGCGACAGAATGCCCAGTTGGTGGGCACTGGTGGTTGTTCCCGACGTGAAATCAGCGAGGGACGCGACCGCCGGATCATCGGGCACGTGGATCCCCGCCAGGCGGAGCCCGATGATGGGCACGAGGTAGGCGCCAGGGTGGTCGAGAATCAGTGGCTTGAGCAGCGCTGGGGCCAGTTGCACAACGATCAGGGCCGCCCAGGCGGCGCGGACCTTCGCGAGCTCCTGCAACGACCAGTTCTCCGCACGCAGCAGGAAGACGACCAGCCAGGGCGTCCAGAACGTGAGGATGGCGACCGGAAGTGACCAGGCATCGGTCTCCTGACCCAGGTTGGCCAGCCATGCGAAGCAGGCCCATGCCAACGCTGCCAGCAGGGCCCGCTCCGACGCGCCGAGAGGTGTCGCCAGCCGCCCCACCCCAAGCACCAGCACGAGGACGAAGAGCACCGCGGCACCGGCCACAAATCCGGCGGTGGCGGACGGCAGGTACGCGGCAATCAGCAGGACGAGGATCAGCCACTTCGTCCTGCCGTTGAGCAGGACGGCAGCGATTCCAGCGGCCACGAGAATCGAGGCCACCGCCGTGCCCATCGTCGTCTGGTGGATATCGGGATAGATCAGCGTCCCGAGGATGGCAGCGGGAAGGCTGAGCCAACCGACCCACTCACGAACGGCGGATACTGCTCCCGTCCGGACCGGCGGGTGCGTCGCGGCGCTCAGCTTGTGCTACCTCGAAGCCAGGCCTCCAGCACGAACAGCGATGAAAGCTGCCGCGCTCGAGGCGCACCGAGCACGCGAACATCCCGCAACAACTGGCGCAGCGGCTCAGGGCGTAGCCAGGCGGGCGCGTGGGAGTCGGGCCCAAGCAGGAATTCCTCGGCGCTGGCTGCTCCCCAGGCCGAGAACCACGCGTTCAGCGGAGTCGTGAACCCGAGTTTCCGGCCGACCCGGCCCCGCCAGCCGAGCAAGCTGCCGCGCAGCTCCGCCGGAACCAGAGGCGCCACCGCCTGCCGGTAGAGCCACTTGCGCTCCCCCAGACGGGACACTTTGTACCGGCTGGGCATGCGCTCGACCAATCCCATGAATTCAAGGTCGAGAAAGGGCACCCGAAGCTCGACGGAGGACGCCATGCTCATGTGGTCGGCAACGATCAGCAGGTCGTCCGCCAGGGACAGCCTGGCATCGACGTAGAGGAGGCGATTGACACTATCACCGTCGTCTTCCTCCGGCAGCCAGCGGCGCACCGGGTCTACCAGGGAATCGGCGCCAGCGGCGGCCGGGACCAGCTGCTCGGCCTCGCTGGGCGAGAACACGGCGAAGAGCTCAGCGAAGCGCCGTGATTCCTCGAGCGTCCTGGCGGTGCGCTGGAGGCGGCGTACCCGGTCACTCGACAGCAGCCCTTCAGGAAGCCGCCGCAGCCCCGGCGCCAGCAGGCTGCCAAGTCGCCGGTACCGCTCAGTCGCATGGCGCGGATAGCCGCCGAGTGGCTCATCCGCGCCTTGGCCGGTAAGCACGACCTTGAACCGCTCGCTGACCGTGCTGCACAGGCGGCCAACGAGCAGCATGCCGGGATTGGCAATGGGCTCGCCCAGTGCCGAACTCTGGCGACGCCAAGCTTCCAGATAGTCGGTTTCACCTGCCGAGACGGTGATCTGAGCGACACCGAGCGCACGCGCTGCGCGAGCAGCCGGCTCCAGTTCGTTCACTCCGGCAGATCCCGCGAATCCGATGCTGTAGGCCACCGGTCCCTGGCTCAGCCCATCGCGCATCAGGCGGGTTACCACGGTGGAGTCCACGCCCCCGGAAAGCAAACTCGCAATGGGCACGTCGGCCATGAGCTGACGATGCACCGCGGCAGAGAGACCGTCCCGCAGTGCCGCCCGCCAGGCGCGCTTTCCGTGAGGAATACTGGCCGGCGAGAACCCCGCCTTGGCACGCCGGAATTCCGGCGTGGCGTTTGCCGAGGACGGAAGCCTGCAGTAATGACCGGGCGGTACCTTCCAGGCGTCCTGGTACATCGTGCCGGGCGAAGGGACGAAATGGTACACCAGATACTCGGCCAGGCCCTGATTGGAGAGCGCCGACTGCACCAGGCCCGCCGCGCGCGCCGCGCCCAGTTCACTCGCAAACCAGCGCAAGCCCGGCGCACGCCCCACGTAAAGCGGCTTCACGCCCAGCGGATCTCTCGCCAACCAGAGCAGTGGCTCGGCAGCTCCGCCCCGCTCATCCCACACCGCAAACGCGTAAATGCCATTCAGGAGCGGCAAGAGCTCCGGCCCCCATTCCTCCCACCCGTGCACCAGCACTTCAGTATCGGCTCTCGTGCGAAACTGGTGCCCGGCGCGTTCAAGCTGCCGCCGCAGGTCGAGGTGGTTGTAGATCTCGCCGTTGAAGACGACCCAGAGCGAGCCGTCCTCGTTGCCCATCGGCTGCGCGCCGCATTCAAGGTCCACTATGCTCAGCCGGCGATGGCCCAGGGCTCCGGACCGGCCGAGGAGAAGACGCTCGCCGGCGGCATCGGGCCCGCGGTGGCTCAGCGCGTCCCGCAGACGTCGGGCGACAGCTTCGACGTCCGCCGAGCGATCGTCCGCGAAGACACCGGAGATCCCGCACATTCAGCAAGCACCCAAGCGAACGCTCTTGTGCACACGGCAATGGCGGACTGAGATCGGTCTGGCAGGATGTGGCATATTCGGAATGCAAAGGTAACAGGCTGTCGCGTGGCAGGCACCCGCACGGGCAGTTCCCGCAGTGTGGACTGCTTGCACGAGGCTGCAGCCGCCGTTACGTTGCCGCCGGCTTACCTGAGGCAGCATCGCTACCTTCCAGCGCTCCGTTCGGCGGTGCAATGCGTTCATTCGACATCGTTCATATTGCCCAAACCCAGTTTCCGGACGACCCACGTCCGAGACGGGAGGCGCTCGCGGCGGCGGCGACCGGCGCCCGGGTGGCCGTGATTGCGCTGCGCGACGGCGCTGACACGCGACCGGTGAGCCGTTTCGGGCCGCTCACCGTCATTCGCCTCCGGGCCGAGCGGCGCCGGCTAGGAATTGCCACGTATCTGTTCGACTACGGCAACTTCCTCGCTCGCGCACGCTGGCTGGTCAAGCATCATCCTCGGCTCAGGCAGGCGCAGATAATCCACGTGCACTCCCTGCCCGATTTCCTCGTGGCGGCTGCCGGACCTGCCCGGCGCCGAGGCGCTCGCGTCATCCTCGATCTCCACGAGATCTTTCCGGAGCTGATGAGGGCCAAGCACCCGACTCCGCTGGGCCGGGCGGCCGCACGGCTCGTTGCGGTGGTCGAGGGCTGGTCCCGGCGGCGTGCCGACGTGGTCATCACCGTCACCCGCGACACGGAGGCGATTCTCCGGGCAAGGCCCGCTCGCACACAGGAGCGACTGGTAATCATTCACAATCTGCCGGACCCGGCAGATTTCGGCCCGCCATTGCCGCCTCGTGTCCGCCAAGGGGCGCCGCTCCGCCTGGTCTACCACGGAACGCTGACGCATCGCTATGGCCTCGACATCGGTGTCGCGGCACTGGCGGCGGCTCGCGCCCAGGGAGCCGACTTTGAGCTTGATATCTTTGGCCGCGGGCAGGGACGTGAAGCGCTGCAGCGGCAGGTGATGAATGCGGGCATGCAGGACCATGTGCGGATCCTTCCGGAGGCGCCTGCCAGCACGCTTCGCGACGCCCTGCCTGACTACGATGCCGGGTTCCAGCCCATGCGCCTCGATGCCCAGACCCGGCATTCGCTTCCTACCAAGCTGCTGGAATGCATTCATCTTGGCTTGCCGGTGCTCACCACACGCATTCCATCCTATGAGACCTACCTGCCGGAGGACGCGGGCTGGTTTTTCACGCCCGGCGATGTGCATGCTGCAACCGACGCCTTGCTCATGTTCGCGGCCGCAGCCCCGGCAGAGCGCCTGCGCCGGGCAATGATAGCGCATGATGCGCTGGCGCATCTTACATGGCCTTGTGAGGCGGAGCGGCTGCAGGAACTCTATCATGAGCTCCAGGCCGGCAGCGCGGAGGACAGGCGGCAACAGGCTAAAGCTGGAGCCCGCCGGGCATAAGAGCGCGCCATTACGTCAGCGCGACCTGCCGCGGCTTGCCCGCCTCGCCTGCCAGGATCCGTTCGTAGAGAGCAATCAGCCGCCGCGCGACAACCCGCTCGTCCAACTCTGACAGTAGCGGCGAAGCATCCACCTGCTCTCCGGCCCGCAGTACCTGCTCCACCGCCATTGCCAGCTCATCTGCGGTCGGCCGCGCAATCCGGCAGCCGGTGACCCTGGCCAGCCAGCCCGCCACATCGCCGACATCGACACTGACCACCGGAAGCCCGGTGGCGAGCGCCTCTTTCACGACGTTGGGCGAGCCTTCGGACTTCGATGTCACCAGCAGACAATTCGCAGCCCGAAAGAAATCGGGCATTTCGGCATGTGGAACGCCCGAGACCTGCAGCAGCTCGGCATCGGGCAACCGAGGCCGGAGCAGAGCCATCGTCTGCATGGCGAGATCGAAGCGCTTCTGCGCGGCTTGGCCCGGATTGTGGGGAAACAGTATCACCTGGGCATCCGAGGGTATCCCGAGCCTGCGCCTTGCCTCAGCCCGGGATCCCGGGCGAAAGCGCGTGAGGTCCACGCCATTGGGAATGACTTCCGCCCGGTCACGATCTTCGGGATGCCGCAGGGCGGCTCGCAAGTTCGGCGACTTGCACACCAGCCCTGCTGCTCGCCGCGCGACCCACTGGCTCATGGCCGCCGCCACGCGCGACTTGAACGTGAGGCCGCCTCCGCGCGCAGGTGTGCCCAGCAGGTCGTCGCCACAAAACGAAATGACGAGCGGCGACGGCTGCCACGCGGCGGTCCATCCGCTCAACCCATAATGGGCATGCACCAGATCGCATCTCGAGGACAGCGCGAGGGACCGGATGCGCCATGCATCCGTGAGATAACGCGAGGGATGACGGTGACCCGCGATCACGTGCACTGCGATTCGCACGCCGAGCGATTCGAGCGACCGCGCCTGGGCCGCCACGAAGACGCCGGCCCCTGGCCGTTCCTCGCTTGGCCACATGTTCGTCACGAAGAGGACCCGCATCAGGTCAGCTCAGCACCAATGCGCCAGTGGACACGCGGCCGCTCCGGCCCGCGAGACCGGCGCGTCCGCTCTCGGTCCTGGTACGTGTCCGGGCCGGGCCATGCTTCTCAAGCGGCGCCAAGGAGTTCCGCCGCCCGGCCGTCCTGCTCGACCCGCTCAGCCATCCACAAGCCGAAAACCAGCAATGCCCACAGGCGGTCCGCCCTCACTCCGCCCGACTCGAGCGCCTGGAACTCTGCCCTCGCGACCTCGGGATTGATCCAATCCTGGATGGCGCGGCCGCGCCCGAGCACGAGCTTTTCGAATGCCGGCCGCAACGGGCCGAGCAGCCAGGCTCGCACTGGAACACCAAACCCCGTCTTCGGCCGCCGATGGATGGCTGGCGGAAGGTATTTTTGCACCAGCGGTGTCAGCAGCAGCTTATTGCGCCCATGCCTGAAGCCGGTGGCCGAGGGAATTCGCAGCGCAAACTCCACCACATCGAGGTCCAGAAACGGGCATCGCGCTTCGAGGCCGGAGGCCATCGAGGCGATGTCCACCTTCACGAGGTAATCGGACGGCAACCACGTGCGAAGCAGAACGTGCCGCAGTGCATCCTCGCTGGACATCCCGCGAAGGAGGAGCTCGCCAAGGTCGTAAATCGCTTCGGGAGACTGGGCCCCTGGCCTGCGGAGCAGCCGCCCGCGACGCTCTGGATCCCATCCCATCCGGTTGCCCATGCCCTCTGTCGAGTATTGGAGCAGCGCGTCAAGCTTGTTGCGCCAGCCGCGGCCCAGGCCATCACCAACCGCCTGACGTAACGCCCGCAACACCCGCTGCGGCACGACGCGCCGGACACGCGATGCGGCCCGCACGCCGTTAAATACGGAATAACCGTAAAACAACTCGTCGCCACCGTCGCCGGTCAGCACTACCGAGACATGGGAACGGGCAGCCGCCGCGATCGCCGCGCTGGGCAGGAGCGATGCATCAGCGAAAGGTTCGCCAACCTGCCGCAGGAGGGCAGGCAACGTCGATGCGCTCACGGCGGGTACTTCGACCTCGCCATGGCGGGTCCGGAGCAGCTTAGCAACCAAGCGGGCATCAGCGCGTTCATCGTGTTCATATCCGGTGGTTCCGGCCGAGAACGTCCGCAGCACATCCGGACTTTCGCCGACGGCGAGCGCCGCCACCAACCCCGAATCCTTTCCGGCACTCAGAAACGCTCCCACTGGCACGTCGGCGACGAACCGCCGTCGCACCGCCTGCCGCAGCAGGTGCTCGAGTTCATCCGGCTCGACAGCCCAGTGATCAGTTGCTGGCAGGGGAGGATTCCAGTACCGCTCTCGCCGAACTTCGACGCCATCTACAAACCGGAGAAATGTGCCGGGGGGCACCCGGGCCACGCCGTCATAAATAGTGATATCGCCGGGCACTACCAGGTTCGCGAAGTACCCGGCCACCGCGTCGGCGTTCAGTGCTGGGCTGTGCCCAAGCATCGCCAGGATGCATTCCAGCGACGAAGCGAAGAGAATCGCCCCATCGGGCCGGCGCGCGTAGAAAAGCGGCTTCTTGCCGAGTGGATCCCGTGCAAGCGTCAGTCGCCGCCGGACAGGCTCCCAGAGCGCCAGGGCAAACATGCCGCGAGCGTCGGCCAGGGCCTCAGGTCCGTGCTTTGCCAGCTCCAGCAGAAGGACTTCGGTGTCTGAGTCCGTGCGCGCTGACACCCCTTCACTTTCAAGGCGGGCGCGCAAATCCCGGAAGTTGTAGATCTCACCGTTGAACGCCAGGACTGCCCCGTGATCGTGACGCTGGAACGGTTGGCCCGCCGCGGTGCTCAGGTCGATAATGGCGAGGCGTCGATGGACAATCGCAGCGTCATCATCGGCGTAGATGCCCTCGCCGTCGGGGCCACGATGGGCGAGCGAGGCGCCGAGATGGTGAAGGAGCGCATGAGAAACCTCTCGCCCGGGAGTGAAGGCGAGGCCTGCGAAGCCGCACATTCAGCAGGGAGAGGTACGATGGAGCAACGAGTGGAGGCCGGTTGTCACACCGCCCGCCCCGAGTTGAAGAGCACGACCGGGACAGTCCGCGCCAGAATCCTCAAGTCGAGCCAGACGCTCCACCGACGCACATAATCGACGTCGAGCTCGCACATCTGGCGATAGGAGAGCCGGCTCCGACCCGATACCTGCCACAGGCCGGTAATCCCCGGCCGGACCTGCATCCGGTCATACTGCCAGTGATCGTAGGCCTCGAACTCATACGGCACCGGCGGCCGGGGACCCACCAGGCTCATCTCGCCCCGGAGCACGTTGAAGAATTGCGGCAGCTCGTCGAGCGAAGACTTGCGCAGGAACCGCCCGACGCGAGTCACCCGGGGATCCTGGGCCATCTTGAAGACCGGCTTGCCATTCCCGTCATGATGCAGGGTCGACGCCTCGTCCCCGCCCAGCATCCGGCTCATGTACTCCCGGTGCAGCGTGTCGGGCGCATTGTGGGTCATGGTGCGGAACTTCCAGACCCTGAAGCGACGCCCGCCGACGCCCACGCGCACCTGACGGAAGAAGACCGGCCCGGCAGAATCGATCTTGATGGCGAGCGCGGCCAGGAGCATGACCGGCGAGCCCAGGACCAGGCCGGCCAGCGCACCGGTGACGTCGATCAGGCGCTTGAGCAGCCGCTGCTGGCCACGCAGCGCAGGAGCCGACAGCTCCATCAGCGGCATGCCATGTGACCAGATGACGGTCGGATGCACGCCGGCCACCTCGATGGCTCGCGGCATGGTCAGGATGTGACAGCCGGCTGCAAGCGCGACGCTCACCAGCGCTTGCAGCTGCAGGTCGGAGAGATAGCCGCAGACCACGACGGTCTCCACCCGCAGATCATGCAACGTGCGCGCGAGATCCTCCACGCTGCCGAGTGCATCCGGCGCTGCAGGCTTCCGCACATCAAGAAATCCGAGGCGGGCGAACTCACTGGGGATGCTGAGCGCCGGATACACCGACGCTTCGCGGCACATCTCCGACGGCCCCACGAAAATCGTGCGGGCTGCATGCTTCGGCCCCGGCGCAAACACAGTGACCAGCCGGTCGACGACCAGTCGTTCGAGAACCAGTGCAGTCCAGACGATGACCGCCGTCGCGATCAGTACCAGCACCCCCTGCGTCAGGCCGCCGGCCCACACGACCGCCCAGATTTCCAGGAGGGTGGCCAGCGAGACGCCATATAGCAGCCGGTGGGCGCTGCGCCGGTCGTCGCCGCTGGAGTAGTTGCCGGCTACG
>DAIMFY010000068.1:0-9205 GCA_036724295.1 Gemmatimonadales bacterium
GCTTCCGCGACGAGGACCTGCGCGCCGATCGGCAGCCGGAGTTCACCCAGATTGACCTCGAGGCCTCGTTCGTGAGCGCCGCCGACGTCGAGTCGGTGGTCGAGCGAGTGCTGGTCGACCTGTGGCAGGTGGCGGGCCAGGAGGTCGCGCAGCCCTTCCCGCGCCTCAGCTGGCGTGATGCGATGGAGCGGTATGGCGTTGACAAGCCCGACGTTCGGTATGGACTGGAGATCGCCGATCTCACGGCATTGGTGGGCGCCGATGCCGCGCCATTCCTGCGCGATGGCATCGGCGCAGGAGGCCGGCTGCGCGGCATCCAGGTGCCGGATGGCGCGCGCCTCAGCCGGAAGGACCTCGACCAGCTCGCTGCGCAGGCCAAGTCCGCAGGTGCGGGTGGGCTGATCTGGGCGCGGCGCATTGCGACCGGATGGGAAGGCCAGGGTACCAGGGCGCTGGGCGCCGAGATGCTGGGCCGGCTTGAGGCCGCCGAGGGGACGTTGTTGCTCGCGGTGAGCGGCCCGGACGCTGTCACGTCACCCGCACTGCACGCCGTTCGAAGCGAGCTGTGCCGCCGGAGTGATGTCATCCCTCGCACCCGGCACGCATTTGTCTGGATCACCGACTTTCCCCTGTTCGAGGTCGACCCCGAAACCGGCGCGCATGTGCCCGCGCATCACCCGTTCACGGCGCCGCATCCGGACGACATCGAACGCCTCGAAAGCGATCCCGCAAGCTGTCGCGCCTTGCACTATGACGCGGTCTATAACGGCAACGAGCTCGGCAGCGGCTCGATCCGGATTACCGATCCACGGGTCCAGGAGGCCATCTTCCGGCTGTTGGGCATCCCGGCGGACGAGGTGCGCAGGCGGTTCGGCTTCCTGCTGGACGGGCTTGCCGCCGGCGCGCCGCCGCATGGCGGATTTGCCCTTGGCCTCGACCGGCTGGCCATGCTGCTCGCCGGCGCGTCGTCGCTCCGCGACGTGATTGCGTTTCCCAAGACCACGGCAGCGCGCGCGCTGTTCGAGGGCGCGCCGACGGCGGTGAATCGGCGGGACCTGGAGGCGTTGGGGTTGGAAGCCAAAGGCTAAGGGCTGAACGCTGAAGGAGGGCACCTCGCTCGGCTTTCAGCCTTCAGCCTTCAGCTCTCATGAGGTACACGTGAACGACGAAACAACTCACCGACTCTCGACCGAAGGGGCCGATCCGCTGTTGCTGACCGGCGTCAACGACGCGACCCTCGCGGAACTCCAGAAGCAGCTCGAGGTCCGCGTCAGTTATCGGGGCGATGCCCTGGCGCTGAGCGGCACGGCGGAGCAGGTCGAACGAGCCACTCCGGTAGTGCAGGGGCTCATCGACCTGGCGCGGATGGGCGAGCCCGTCACCGCGGATGACGTGAGCCGGCTCGTGAGCGAGGGGCCGGTCGAGGTGCCGGCAAATGTGCCGGAGGGTCGTATCGTGCTGCCTGGCCTTCGTCGTGCCATCGTGGCGCGCACGCAGGGCCAGCGCGATTACGTGCACGCTATCGCGACCAACGACATCGTGGTCGGGATCGGGCCCGCCGGCACGGGCAAGACCTATCTCGCGGTGGCCAAGGCCATCGAGGCGCTGGCCCGGAAACGGGTGCGCCGGATCATCCTCGCCCGGCCCGCGGTGGAAGCGGGTGAGTCCCTCGGCTTCCTGCCGGGTGACCTGCAGGCCAAGGTCGATCCCTACCTGCGCCCGCTCTACGACGCCCTCGAGGACATGATGCCGCATGACCGGGTGCAGCGCGCCCTCGAAACCCGCACCATCGAGATCGCGCCGCTCGCCTACATGCGGGGGCGGACGCTGGCGGACGCATTCATCATCCTCGATGAGGCGCAGAACGCCACCGTCGCCCAGATGAAGATGTTCCTCACCCGGCTGGGCGTGAACAGCAAGACGGTGGTCACGGGGGACAAGACCCAGATCGACCTGCCGAGACGGGAAGATTCGGGGCTGGTGCAGATCGAGCGGGTCCTGCAGGGCATCGACGGGATCGGCTTCTGCTATCTCCAGGAGTCCGATGTCGTACGCCACCGCCTGGTGCGCGAAATCATCCGCGCCTATGCGGAGGACCAGGGCGGCTGATGGTCATGTTGTGGCGCGATCACCTCCCTCGCTGGGGCCTCCTGCTGCTGGTGGCGCTCGTCACCCAGCTCACCTTTCCATCGCCCGACGTCGTCACCATTCCTGCCTGGCAGGTGGGCGCGCGCGCCGACCGCGCGGTGGTGGCGCCGGTCTCGTTCGTGGTCCGGAAGTCGGATGATGAAATTGCCCGGGAGCAGCTGGAGCGGGCCCAGGCGGTCCCGCCGGTGTACCGCTTCGATGCCACCGCGCGTGACTCCGCCGTCGCGGCGCTCAAGGAATTCCTGAGCCTCGTCGAGGCGGCGGCGCCCTCGGGTCCGGCCATCGTGGCGCGAGCCGGCGACGCGCGCCTCGTGAGCCTCTCGCCCGATGAGGCGGCGTGGCTGGCGCGCTCCCCGGCGCGGCAGCGGATGTCCGACAGCCTGGTGCACTTCGTCACCTCGCTGCTCTCCGCGGGCGTGGCCGACGCCGGCCAGGTGCGTGGCGAGTCAAGCGAGGCGGTGAGCCTCATGCGGGGCGACAACGAGCGGCTGGTGCCACGTTCATCGCTCATCACCTTCTCGGATTTCGTCGAGCGCTCCGATCGTGCCGCCGTTCCCGACGCCGACGCACTTGGCCAGCGTGTCTTCCGTCGCATTGCGGCGAGTTTTTACCGGCCCACCGTGGTCTTCGATCAGGACCTCACCGCCAGCCGCCGGGGCCAGCGACGGCTCGGCGTTGACTCGCTCCGCTATCGGGTCATCGCGGGCGAGGCCATCGTCAACTCGGGTGACCGCGTCACCCCCGAAATCCACGACAAGCTGGTGAGCCTGCGCGAGCGCCTCCGCCAGCTCGGCCCCACCGACGTGCTGAGCCGGGGGTTCGCCGGCGGGTTGCTGGCCGACGTACTGTTGCTGTCACCGTTCTGGCTGCTGCTGATGCTCTACCGGCGCGAGACCTATGCCGACTGGCGGGAGATGGCGTTCCTCGCGCTGCTCCTGATCGCGACGGTGCTGCTGGCCCGTGGCGTCATCGCGGCGTTCCCGGATCGGACGGAATTTCTCCCGCTCCCGCTGGCCATCCTGATCATCGCGATGCTCTACAACGGCCGCGTGGCCGTGGTGGCGGCGCTCAGCATGGCGACGCTGCTGGGCCAGCAGTGGCTCCTCAAGCCGACGCCGGCGATGCTCTTCGGCGTGGTCGCCGGAACGGCGGCAGCGATGAGCGTCCGTGCCATCCGGCGCCGCTCGCGCGTGTACGTGACGGTGGGCCTGCTGGCCTGCGCCTATGCGCTGGGTTCCATCGCGGCCGCGGTCCAGCTGGGCTGGACCGAATCACAGCTGGTCGAGAGCCTCTTCGCGGGTTACGTGAGCGCCGTGGTGAGCGTTTCCCTGGCCATGCTGTTGCTGCCGTTTGCCGAGTCGGCGACCCACCGCACCACCGATCTCACCCTGCTGGAGCTGGCGGATCCCTCGCGGCCGCTGCTCCGGCGCCTCGCGGTAGAAGCCCCCGGTACCTGGGCTCATAGCGTCACGATGGCCAACCTCTGCGAGTCTGCCTGCACCGTGATCGGTGCCAATGGACTGCTGGCCCGTGTGGGATGCTACTACCACGATATCGGCAAGCTGGGCCGGCCCCAGTTCTTCGTGGAGAACCAGTCGCCCGGCACCAATCCGCACGACCGGCTGGTGCCGGAGGAGAGCGCCGCGATCATCCGTGCGCACGTCACCGAGGGAATGCAGCTTGCCGACGCGGCGCGGCTGCCGGATTCGGTCGCCGCGTTCATTCCCGAGCATCATGGCACCAGCGAGATTCGCTACTTCCTCCATCGGGCGAGCGAGGGTCGCGACCCCGCCGACGTGGACACCGCCGCCTACCGCTATCCGGGTCCGCGGCCGCGCTCCCGCGAAACCGCGGTGGTGATGCTCGCCGATTCCGTGGAAGCTGTCGTCCGCACCTTGCAGAAGCCGGGCCCGGAATCGGTGCGTGCCGCCATCAACGAGATGGTGGGGCAGCGCATTGCGTCGGGGCAGCTGGACGATGCGCCGCTGACCCTGCGCGATCTCGACGCGGTGCGCGAGGAGTTTGCCCGGGTGCTGACGTCGCAATTCCATTCGCGGGTGGAATACCCCGGGCCTCCAGGCGAGACCCGCGTCTTCCGGTCGAGCGCCGAGGTCCTCACGCGTGGCTGATGCCGTCGTGGGTGGCCGGGCCCGTGGTCTGGCAGCGGCCGAGGTGCGCCGCGTCACGAGTGCCGTGCTGACCGGGGAGCGCCGTCAGGCCGAGCTGTCGGTGAGCTTCGTCGGACCCGCCACCATGCGCGCACTCAACCGGGAGCACAAGGGCAAGGACCAGCCTACCGATGTGCTGGCCTTTTCGCTCTCCCAGCCCGGGAACCCGCTCATCGGCGACATCTACATCTGCCCCGCGGTCGCACGCGCGCAAGCGCGACGGCTGGGGGTGCCCCCGCGCGAGGAGCTGCTGCGGCTGCTGGTGCACGGGGTGCTCCACGTCCTGGGCCACGATCATCCTGAGGGAGCCGGCCGTGAGCAGTCGTCGATGTGGCGGCGCCAGGAGCGCTACCTGAGGCAGCTCGCGTGATTGATGCGCTCCAGCAGTTCATCGCGCCCCTCGTGATGCTCATCCTCACGCTCTGGGCCGGCCTCATCGCCTTTGCCAATGAGTCGGAGGAGGAGCTGCCCCGGGTCCTGGCCCGCCAGCTGGCTGCCACGACCGGTCCGCTCCCGGTGCAGCGCAGTCTCCATATTGCGCACCTCATTCTCATGGCGCTCGCGGGAGTCGTCGCTGGCGGCTCGGTGCTCTGGTGGATTCGCGGGCCCGGCGGAGCGTATCCCCGGCTGCTCGTCGGCGTGACGCTGGTGTGGGCGATGGGCGACCTGCTGCCCCGCCTGCTCGCGGCCATTGCGCCCGAGCTGACGGGACCGGTGCGCCGCGTGGCGGTGAAGAGCCTCGTTCCGCTTGCCCCGCTCCTCCGGCTGGTGGCCCGGCTCGATGCTCGCGTGATTCCCGAGCGCACCCCGACACGCGCCGATGTCGGCGCGGCCCAGCGCGACATGCTGCTCGGCGTCTTCTCCCTCGCCGACATGACGGTGGCGGAAGTGATGACGCCCCGCATCGACATTGTCGGCGTGGACGTGGGCGATTCGCGGATCGAGGTCGTCCATGTGCTCAAGCGCTCGGAGCACGCGCGCCTGCTCGTCTCGGATGGCAATCCCGACGCCGTCTCCGGTGTGGTCTACGCCAAGGACATGCTGGCGCACATGTCGGACGACGAGGCGGAGGAGCCATGGCAGTCCCTCATCCGTCCGGTGCCGTTCGTGCCGGAGGGCAAGACGCTCGACCGCCAGCTCCGGGATTTCCAGCGCGGGCCCGCGCACCTCGCCGTGGTGGTGGACGAGTTCGGCGGCACGGCGGGCATCGTCACGCTGGAAGACATCCTGGAACAGATCGTCGGCGAGATCCAGGATGAGTATGACACCGACGAAGTCCCGCCGATCCAGCGTGTGTCGGAGGACCAGGTCCGCGTGCAGGGTGGCGTGGCGCTCGCCGAGCTCGAGGCTGAGCTGCGACACGACTTCGACCGCGAGGATGTCGCCACCGTGGGCGGACTGGTGCTGGCAGAGTTCGGCCGCGTGCCCCGGACCGGTGAAGCGATCCGGGTCAACGGATATGAACTGTTCGTGGAGCAGGTGTTTCACCGGCGGGTCAAGCGCGTGAGCGTGCGTCGGGTGCAGGGCGAACCGCCCGCGGAGCCGGACGAGTGATCTGGATCGCCGTGGTCCTCGGCCTGCTGCTTACCGTCTTCGGCGCGACTGCGGGCGCCGCGCAGATGTCGGTGAGCAAGCGCCAGCTCGCGCAGACCCTTTCCAGCCGGCTCCGCGGGCGCGGCCCGTCGCTGGACTGGCTGCTGGAAGCGGACGATCGCCTCACGGTCGCGGCGTCCACCACGTCCCTCGGCGTGATCATGCTCGCCATGGCCCTGCCCGGCGTCATCGGGTCGACCTTCCTGCTTTCACTTCTTGGCGTGGCGCTGATTGCGCTTCCAGTGGCACTCGCAGCGGGATACCTGGTGCCGCGCTGGCTCACGGAGCCGAGGTCGGAAGCAGTGCTCGCTGCAGTGATGCCGGTCTTCCGGCCCTGGTCCCGGCTCGTCGGACTGGTGCTGCCGTCGCGACAACGATCCCGCCACGGAGAGCTGGGCGCCATCTGGCGGGAGACCGCCGCCGCCGGCGTGGACGACAACGAGCTGATGCTGATAGGTGGCGTGATGACCTTCGCCGAGCGGCAGGTGCGCGAGGTCATGACGCCGCGTACCGAGATCGTCGCCGTGCCGGAGGACTCCGGCCTCGCCGACATGCGTCGCGTCTTCCTGGAGAGCGGCTACAGCCGCATCCCGGTCTACCGCCGTACGCTCGATGACATCGTCGGCATGCTGCACGCCTTCGACCTGTTCAAGCTGCGCTCGCAAGCCCCGCTGCCCATCCGGCCGGTGACGATCGCGCCCGCCTCGCGGAACTGCGGTGACCTGCTGCTGGACATGCAGCGCGAGCGTCGCCACCTCGCGGTGATCATCGATGAATTTGGTGGCACCCAGGGTGTGGTCACCCTGGAAGACCTCCTCGAGGAGCTGGTGGGCGAGATCTTCGACGAGCACGACGAGTCGGGGCCCGCCGCTGTGGTGCCACCCACCGGGCTGCTGGAGTCTGACGGTTCCGAATCGGTGGAAGCGATCGGAGAGCGCTTCGGCGTCGAGCTGCCGCCGGGGCGGGCCGCCACCTTTGGTGGCCGGATCACCGAGCTGGCGGGACGGATTCCCAGCCCGGGCGAGCGCTTCATGGTGAGCGGACTCGTGGTGGACGTGATCCAGGCCTCACCCGCGCGCATCGAGCGGATGCTGGTGCGGCTCGAGGGCCCACCGGCGCAGCGACTGGGAGGGGAAGCGTGACCGATCAGGCCGAGCGCGCCGATGGCCTGAGGGACCTGGTGCGCGACGGCGCGATATCAGAGGCGGTCGCGCTTGCAAGCGCCTGCGAGCCGGCGGATCTCGCCGATGCCCTGGGCGAACTTGACCGCGAGGAGCGGCTGCGGCTGGTCTCGGCGCTTCCCGCCAATGTCTCGAGCCGCGCACTCGTGGCCATGCCCGAGGACGCGCACGCGGAGGAGACGCTGACGGCGCTCCCGACGGCGCAGGCCGCCGCCATCATTCGCGAACTGGATGACGACGACGCGGCGGAGCTGCTGCGAGGTCTGGAGCCGGACGACGCGCAGCGTATCCTCGGGAATGCCGCCGATCGGCGCGACGTCGGCGCGCTGCTCCAGTACACCGAGGAGACGGCCGGCGGGCGCATGACCACGCACGTGGTGTCGGTGCTGGACACCGACACCACCGCCGAGGCGCTCGAACGGATCCGCCGCCAGGCGGAAGAAGTCGAGGATTTCTACCAGGTCTTTGTGGTGGACGCGAGCGGTGTCCTCAAGGGCGTGCTCTCGCTGCAGCAACTCGTCAGCAGCCGGCTGGAGCGGCCGGTCCGCGCGTTCATGCATGAGCCGGAGGTTACCGTGCCTCCCGACATGGACCAGGAGGAAGTGGCCCGGCTCATCTCGCGCTACGACCAGGCCAGCATCCCGGTGGTGACCGCAGACGGACGGCTGGTGGGGCGGGTGACGTTTGACGACGTATTCGACGTGGTGGAGAAGGAGAGCACCGAAGATATTCTCCAGTTCGGTGGCACCTCGGCCGACGAGGCGCTGCAGGCGTCCTGGCATGCAGCGGTTCGGAGCCGGCTGCCCTGGCTCATCATCAACCTCGGCACGGCGTTTCTTGCGGCGAGTGTCGTCTTCGGCTACCAGTCCCTCATCCGGCAGATCACCACCCTCGCGGTCATCATGCCGGTGATCGCGGGCATGGGCGGCAACGCCGGCACCCAGGCGCTGGCCGTCACGGTGCGGCGGCTGGCGCTCGGCCTGATCCCACGCGGCCGGTTCCTGTCCGTGATCGGCAAGGAAGCGCTGGTCGGCGTCATCAACGGCGTCGTGGTGGGCAGCATCGTCGCCTTCGTCGCGCTCTTCCTGCACCGGGGTCCCATGCTGGGCGTCGTCGTCTTCCTCGCCATGACCGGCAACCTGCTCGTGGCTGGCTTCGCGGGGGCGTTCATCCCCATGGTGCTGGAGCGGCGCGGCGTGGATCCGGCGGTCGCCTCCTCAATTTTCGTGTCCACATTCACCGACGTCTGCGGGTTCTTCCTCCTGCTCTGGCTCGCCGGGCTTTTCCTCCTCTGAGCATGCGAGTCCTTGGCATCTTCTTCCGGCTCGCGCCGTTCCTGCTGGCCTTCTGGCGTGACCACCGGCGCTTCATCCTGGTGGGCGGGCCGGCTCACCGCTCCGTGGAAGATCATGAGCGCCGAGCCCTGCGGCTCACCCGCACCGTGGCCGACCTGGGGCCTGCATTCATCAAGCTGGCACAGGTATTCAGCGCCCGTGCCGACATCCTTCCCGAGCCGTACCTCAGCGCCATTGGCACGCTGACCGACAGCGTGCCACCGCTCCAGCCCGGCGTCGCGGAGTCCGTCATCGAGGAAGAGTACGGCCTGGCGGCGACGGAACTCTTCGAGTCGTTCGATCCGGAGCCCCTCGCCGCCGCTTCCCTCGGGCAGGTGCACCGGGCCCGCGTCCACGGTCGGGAAGTCGTCGTGAAGGTGCTGCGACCAGGTGTCGAGGACCTGGTGCGGCGGGACCTGCAGGCCTCCTTCCGCGTGCTCTTCGTCCTCAACGTGCTGTTCCGCAATCATCACGTGCGCGCCATCAGCACGATCGTCGAGGAGTTTGCCCGGCGGGTCTGGCTCGAGCTCGACTTCCGCGAGGAAGCCCGCAATGCCCAGCGCCTGCGGCAGAACTTTGCCGATGAGCCTCGGGTGGTGATTCCGGAAGTGATCAGCGACCTGGTGCGTCCCCGCGCGCTGGTGCTGGAATATCTCGAGGGCACGCGCATCGACCGGCTGGACAGCAGGATCGCAAGCGGCGACGTGGACCGCGATGCCGTCCTCACCACGCTCATCGAGGCGTACATCAAGATGATGCTGCAGGACGGCTTCTTTCATGC
>DAIMFY010000069.1:0-9199 GCA_036724295.1 Gemmatimonadales bacterium
TCGGCAGGGACATCTATCTCGGTGCCAATTCGCAGCGGCATCCATATACCGTGGTAGGCGTCGTGGCAGATGAGCCGTCGCCCGCCATCGGTGGCCGGCTGCAGCCGCGCGAAGTGGTCTATCTGCCTGTCTCGCAGCACCCGCCGGAACAGGCGGAGCTGCTGGTCCAGGTGAAGGGCGGCGTCTTCGGCGGTTCGGCGGCGCGTCGGCTCGTCCACGATACGTTAGGTGATGGCGCGCGCGTGACGTCCATCTCCACAGCGTCAGCGACTCTGGGTCAGGAAGCTGCTGCCATCGGCTGGTTCGCCCGGCGATTCGGCCTGATCGGAATGATCATCTTCGTCGTCGCAGTCGTGGGGACGTTCGACACCATGCGCATGTGGCTTCGCGGCCTGTCGCATGAGCTGGCAATTCGCCGGGCGGTGGGAGCGACCAGGCGAAGCATCACATGGTGGGTGCTGGCACGTGCTGCGGTCGCCGGCATCGGCGGCACGGCGCTCGGCGTCTTCCTGTATCTCACCGTGATGATGCCGGCGGTGACCGAATTGATGAATGGCGTGCCGGTATGGGATGGCCGAGTGGTTGCCGGATCTGCGGCGCTGCTGGTTGCGGCAATGATGGCCGGTGCCGCGGTGCCGTTGCACAGGATGCTCAGGGAGCCGGTCGCGGGAGGGTTGGGGTAGGGTCGACGGGAAGATGGTTTCCCGTTCGTCACCCCGACGAATGTCGGGGTCCAGCGGGCGATGGTCGCAGTGCAAACCGTGGTCGATCGGACATCGGCACCAATTCGACCAAGATCCCCTTATCGCCATCAGCGAAGTGAATCGTACAAGTCGATCCATGTCGGGTTCGTGCGCTCGACGAGGTCCAGCTTCCAGTCACGCTTCCATTCCTTGATCTGTTTCTCACGGTCAATCGCTGCCCGCATCGTTGCATGCACCTCATACCAGACAAGACGGGTCACGCTGTAGCGCTTGGTGAATCCCTTGAACGTGTGGCTGCGATGTTGCCAGACGCGCTGAAGCAGATTGGATGTGACCCCTACGTAGAGCGTGCCATTTTGGCCGCTGGCGAGGATGTAGACGCCGCTGCGCCAGGTGCTAGCCGTCAAATCGACCCATCATCCACTCGACGCGGATCGTGGCATGATCCCGTTGTCCCAGAAGCGCCTCTCTCACGACCCGCCTCGCTCCCTAGGCCCCGACGTTCGTCGGGGTGACGCCGAGGTGAGCTCCAGCGCGCGCCCCGCGCCTCGTCCCCACGCCCTCCTCCCTACGCCCTGCGCCCCACCACCACCATCGCCCCCACCAGCAACACCGCCGCGATGAACCACGGCGTACCCGGCAGCACCATTCCCTTCCACCGGTCAATCACCAGCGAGAACACATTGTTGAAGAGCGACGGCGCGATGATGCCTGCCATGCCGGTGAGACTCGCAATGGCGCCCTGCAGGCGTCCCTGTTCGTCGTCCGCCACGAAGCCGGTCATGATGCCCTGCATGGCGGGGAAGGTGAGGCCAAAGAGCGCGGAGAACGGGATGGCGAGCAGGAAGAGGGATGAGGTCGGTGCGAAGCCAAGGACCAGGAAGCAGATGACCCCGAAGCTGAACCCCGCGAGCATGGTGGTGTGCTCACCGAGCCGGCGTACTGCCGGCCGCACCAGGCCCGCCTGCACGATCATCGAGGCGACACCGATGACAGCGAACACCATGCCCACCATGCGTGCGTTCCAGCCGAAGCGATAGTCGCTGTAGATCACGAAGAGCGACTGGAATGAGTCATGCGCCAGCCGGTAGAGAAAGACAGCGATTCCGAAAGCGAGCAGTGCTGTCCCATGCCGCCGCAGCATGGCCAGGGACCCCACCGGATTGGCTCGGCGCCACTCGACCGTGGATCGGCGAGTCGCGCCGAGTGACTCGGGAAGAATGAAATAGCCATACACCGTGCCCAGGAGGCTGAGCCCACCCGCTACCCAGAATGGCATCCGGAGGCTGATGGCCCCAAGGAGGCCGCCCACCGCGGGTCCGATGATGAATCCGATACCGAACGCCGCACCGAGCAGTCCGTACCTGGCGGCACGCTGCTCCCGAGGCGTCACGTCGGCGATGTAGGCGAACGCGGTGGCATAGCTGGACGAGGTGATGCCCGAGATGATCCGTCCGACCAGGAGCCAGCCCAGCGTCGGTGCCGCGGCCATGAGGAAGTAGTCGAGCCCCAGCCCCAGCGTGGAGATCAGGATCACCGGCCGCCGGCCGAAGCGATCCGAGATGGCGCCGAGGAGCGGGGCAAAGATGAACTGCATGGCGGCCCAGGTTGTCTCGAACAGGCCGAAGATCGTCGCCGCGCTCGCGGTGTTGCCGCCCTTGAAGTTGATGATCAGCTTGGGCAGCACCGGCACGATGATGCCGAGCGCCAGCATGTCGAGCATGACGGTGATGAAGATGAAGATGAAGGCGGGACGAGACGGCTGACGGGACGTGGGTGCGGTCATGGGACGCAAAGGATGGGCAAGATGGGCAAGATGGGCAAGATGGGCTGGATGGTGAAGGTGAGCCCTCATGGATTCCCGCTTGCGCGGGAATGACGCATCGGAAAGCTCCTGTCATCCGGCGCCCCGCCTGCTCGCCCTGCTACCGCTGCTTTTCCCTGAACCGCCTCACCCGCGTCTCGTTGCCGCAGTCACCCGAAGAACACCAGCGCCGGCTGCCGTTCTTGCTGCGGTCCACGAAGAGCCAGCCGCAGGGGTCGTTGGCGCATTGTCGCACTCGCGCGAGTTCCGGCGAGCGGAGCAGGTCCACCGCAGCCAGCACCAGCGGCCAGACCGGCGCCAGGAGGTCGCCGCTCTTTGTGAATGCCAGAGCGAGCCCGCTGCTCCAGCCGGGTTCCGCGTGCCGCAGCGCGGCGACTCGCGCTGCGTGAAGCGCCGCCAGGTCGGCATGCGCCGGCCGTCGCCCGCGTGCGACGTCGGTGAATATCCGGTATATCAACTCCCGCGCGGTGATCGCCTGGGCCAGTGACGCGCGCGCTGCACCCGGCGCCGCCGCCGCCCGGCGCCGGAGGCGCGCGAGTTGCGCCGGCCGCAGGACCTTGGCGTCGCGCACCCAGTCGAGCAGGTCGACGTAGGTGTGGAATCGCTCGATCGCATCCGGGCCGGCGTGCCATCCCACGGTATTGGTGAAGTCGAGCGCCGGATGTCCCGCAATCAGGCCACGCGCATTGGTATCGGTCATGGCTTGCAATGTACCGTCACCGCCCGATCCAGTAGCTCACCTTGGCCTGCAGGGCGTTCGTCGCCGGTGCGTCGAGCAGGGCGCGGACGTCGTGCCCCAGGGCAAAGCGCCCGGGGTCATCCTCGATGCGCGCGTGGGTCCAGACGAGGTACAGCGTCGAGCCGGGCAGGAACTCCCAGCGGAGCACCATGTTGACATGGAGCTCGCGATCCGAAAAGTCGGCTGCGGAGGCGAGTGCCGTGGCCGCCGCATCGTCGAGCGGCGTGACCCTGCTGTCGGGTGCATCGGCACGGGGTGCCACGACCTCCTTCGGGTCATCGTACCAGCCGTCGCTCAGGAAGAGCTGGCCATAGAGCTGGAGTGTGAGGTGCGCCGAGAAGGCGTAGGTGCCGCGCGCGGTGAGCGACGCAGTTGTCTGGTGCAGGCGGCCAAGAAGGTAGTGGGGCACGCCGGCGCCATCAACCGGGCTCGCCAGGTACTGCCAGCCCTCGCGCGCCGAACCGATCGTCGGGGCAAGGCCAAGCTGGAGCCGGTCCGTGATGAATGCGGTAACGCCTGGCGAAATCTCCCACCGCCGTGAATCGGTTGCCGCCGCCCGCTCCGCCGTGAGGTCGAGCGTCGCCTGCCATCGCGTGCGCGAGTCGGTATGGGCGGTGAGTTCAACGCGATCTCCCGGAGGAAGACGCAAGGCGGGACCGCCTCGCAGTATCTCCGGATCAGCCGCGCCGAATTCGTGGTCCCACGCCAGCGTGCCACCCCAGTAATTCCGGAATTCAAGTTCCCCGGTGAGGTTGGCGACACCTGATCGTCGCAGGCCACCGAGAGTCCAGCCGGCGCCAAGCTGGCTGGAGCCGAGGGACCATCGCCGGATCAGGTGTCCCGGACGATAGCGAAGCCAGGTCCACGAGCCGGTTACGAGCAGCCAGTCGGCGTTGCGCTGGAAGCCGGCGTCGTTGCTCTCGAAGCCGCGAGTAACGAGCCGCGCCGCGACGCCGGTCTGCAGGCTTCCATGCGTGCGCGTGGCTGCAAGCTGCGCGGCGACGCCGTTGAGCGAGGTGGCGGGTGCCAGCGAATCGGGAGGCAATCCCACCGAATCGGGCCGCGCATATCCATGCCGGCGCTCGAGGTCCTGGATCATCGGCGCGCTGCCGGTGACCCGGCTTCCGAGCACTGAGCCGGTCAGCTCCCAGGCATCGCCGCCAAGGCGGGTTCTTCCGTCGACGCCGACCACGACCGCGCCCTCCGCCAGCTGGTTGCGCACGTTGTCGCTCATCCCGAACCGGGTAGTCCATGTCCCGATCGCTCCCAGCGCCGAGCGGCCATCGTGCGACTCATGCGTGACGCGGGCCGCCGTGGTCTGGGTGACAGGATCGAGCTGCCGGCTGAAGGGCTGGCCGCTCGCGGCGAGTCCGTGACCGGTGACGTCATCGGTCCAGGCATTCAGCAGCGCGCCGGACCAGCCTCCCGCTGTGCGAGCGCTGACCCGGAGTGCGCCCAGCACGCTGGACGGACCTGGACCGCTGCAGGTGGCGTTCGCCGGACATGAAACGGAAGTGGTGCGGCCGATGCGCCGGGAGTAGAAGGGACTCTCCTGGTCAAAGGTGGTGCCGCGCGAGTGATAGAACAGCGGCGCGCCGAACTGGAAACTCTGCGCGCTCTCGAGAAAGAGCGGGCGCTGCTCGGGAAAGAAGGTCTCGAAGGTGGTGAGATTCACCTCTGATGGATCGGCTTCGACCTGTCCGAAGTCCGGGTGCAGCGAGAGCGCCACCACGGCGGACGGCGAGGGACGGTAGCGCAGGTCGGCACCGGCGGTGGTGCGCGTTTCGGTCGACTGCGGGTCCCGGCTTCCCGTGACGGTCACATAGGGCAATGCGTCGAACGGCGCATGGCCCGGCGGAACGGCGAGGCCATCGAGCTCATTGAAGTGCGACACAATGCCGGCGACGCTCGGCAGTCGAGGCGACCAGTTGGAGCTCTCGCCCCGGTGCGGGGTGTAGCGATAGATGTTGATTCCCCAGGTGAGGGGCGTGCCGGGCGCGCCGGCGGCGAGGGCGAGCTGCGAGTAGGGGATCCGGAACTCCGCGCTCCAGCCGGCGCTGTCCACGACGCTGGCGCCCTGCCAGACGCCGTTCCACGCGGCGTCGTAATTCACATCGTCATACCAGAGCCCATCCACCTGCACGGCGCGGGGATTGAGCCCGAAGCTGAAGCCCGAGCGCCGGTCGTGCCTGGTGTCGAGCTCCACGAAGACCCAGTCCGACGTGGTTTCGTCATCGCGCCGGGGATAGGGAGCGAGAATGGAGTCGGGCGCCGGATCCCAGAGCCGGACGCCGACGTAGATCGCGTCATCGTCGAACAGCACGCGGGTCACCGTTGGCAGCGAGGCGATCGCGCCCGGCGCCGGGGAGCTCATCACCGAAGCGGTGAAGGGTGCGGCCAGGCACCAGGCCGGGTCGTCGAGGCGGCCGTCGAGCGTGGGCGCAGCGTCCCGTACCCGGCTCGCGTGGGCGGTGCGGCGGCCCAGCGCCGTGGCGGCGACACTGCTGTCAGGGCGGGTGGGATGCGGCCAGCACGAATCAGCCCGGAGCCGGGCCGGGGCGGCGGCGTGAGCCAGCAGGAGCAGGGGGAAGGCGGGCAGCATGCCAGGGTCTCCGTAATGAGTCAAAGCTATTTTGACTATTACGGTAGCGGGGGCGGGAGTCAAGAGGAAGGCGGGATTGGCAGGAATGGCAGGAATGGTCCGGAAATGATGCACCCGCTCAGCCTCGGCCTGCCCAACTGGCCGATCCTGCCCATCCCACCCATTTTTCCCCATGCCCCTCGACGATCTCCTCCGCCGGGCCCAGGGCAACGACCGGGTCGCGCGGGATGAACTCTTTGCCGTCCTCTATGACGAGCTCCACCGGCTGGCCGAGCGGCACCTCCGCCGGGGCGGTGGCGGGCTCACCCTTGGCGCCACCACGCTGGTGCACGAGGCGTGGCTCAGCATGGCTGGCGCCGGCGCCGACTATCCCGACCAGGCCCGCTTCTTCGGCTACGCCTCACGCGCCATGCGCGGACTGATCATCGACTTTGCGCGCCGCCGCCGGGCACGGAAGCGGGGACGTGACATCGAGATCACGCTGGTTGGCGACGAGGCGCCGCCGCCCGAGGTGGATGCAGGGGTGGACCTGGAAGCGCTGGGCGAGGCGCTCGATGAGCTGGGCGAGCTGGATCCATCGCTCGCCGAGCTGGTGGACATGCACTTTTTCAGCGGCTTTACGTTCGGGGAGATCGCGACCTTCCGCGGGGTGTCCGAGCGGACAGTGCAACGCGGATGGCAGAAAGCGCGGATGCTGTTGCGGGAGGCATTGCGGGAGGAGGGGAGGGAGATGCTGGACCGGTGAGGGCCTGGGGTCCCATGCCCCACGCCCCATGCCTCACGCCCCTCGCTCCCTTTCCACCGCCTCTCTCACCTCCACCGCCCCCCTGATCACCGTGCTCAGCGAGTCCACGTGGCCCTCGTTCCGCGCAATGCGGAGCGTGTGGGCAGTGAGCGAATCGGCGGCGGCGAGGTCGCCACTTGCCAGCGCCATCCTCGCCGCCTCGAGCACCAGCCGGGCAAAGTACGACGTGCTCCGGCCCTTCTCGGGAAATCCCCTCTCCACCAGTACCGCCATATAGCGCTTGAGCGCGTGTGCCTGGTCGCCATGGGCGAACTGCAGCCGGGCGCCGAGGAGCGCGGTGTGCCAGTTGGTGGAGTCGGGCGCGAGACGCTGGAGGCGAGTGAAGTAGCGGTCTGCTTCGGTGAGCGATCCTTCCGCGAGCGCCAATCTTGTCAGGTCTTCCAGTGCTCGCTGCTGATACGGCTGGTCCTCGCGGCGTTCGGACTCGGCGAGCGCACCCCGGAGCGCCTGCATCGCAACGGCCGGGCGGTCCAGGTCCATGGCCAGTTCGCCATCGAGCAGCGACATATACAGCGGATGCCGATTTTCCGGCCCCATCCCTTCCGATAGCTCCTCGGCGACATGCAGCGTGGAGTCGGCGGCGCGCGGTTCACCGAGGCGGGCGAGGAGGGCTCCTTCGTTGTATTGCTCGACGAGTGCAGTCAGCGTGTGGGATCGCCCGGTACGAGCGAGAAGGCCGAGCATTTCACGGGTGACCTCGAGTGACGGGCGGATCTGGTCGTCGTCATGCAGCGCGCGGGCGAGCTCGTTGATCGCGCTGAGATGCGAGAACGAAAGCGTGTCGCCTGCGAGCGCACCCAGCGCCACGGCGCGACGGGCCCGGCTGAGGGCGACATCGGTGTGGCCGAGCAGCCGCTCCAGCGCCGACTCACCGCGGAGACACTGCACTTCGGCGTCGCGAGCCGCCGCGCCGGCGCGCGCGAGGAAGCGCCGTCCCCGCAGGAGGTTGCTCCGCGCGAGGGTGGCCCGGCCGTCGTCGGCGGCGCTCTTTCCCAGCCGGCAGCTGGAATATGCCGCCAGCGCGTAGTCGCCGGCGCCCACCGCCAGCTCCTCGGCGCGCGTCAGCAGCGGCAGTTCATGCTGGCGGTCGTGCAGGGTGAAATACTGGTCCGACAGCTCGTTCATCATCCGCGCCTGGAAGCGCGGATCCTGCGCGAAATCCTGTTCCAGCAGCAGTCGCGCCTGGTCCAGCAGCTCCTGTATGGTGTAGGCGCGGCCCGTGGGTGCAATCGTCTGGAGCAGTGACTCCATGAAGCCACTCGAGGCGGTCGCCTGCCGCTGCTGGAAAAGGGCGTTGTCACGCTCGATCCGCGCCACATCGCGCTGGCGCTGCGCGTCCAGCATCTGTCGCGTGGTGATGAGCGTCGCCGCGACCAGGGTGAGCAGCACCAGTCCCGCCGCGACCACCGACCCCTTGTTGCGCCGGACAAACTTTCCCGCACGGTACGCCAGCGAGTGGGGCCGGGCGCTCACCGGCTCCTCGCGGAGATAGCGGCGGAGGTCATCGCCCAGCGCGGCCACCGACTGGTAGCGCTCGGCCGGCTTCTTCCGCATCGCCTTGGCCAGGATGGTGTCGAGGTCGCCCAGGCCGAGGCGCCCAGGCTCGTCATCCAGCGCGGCGCGGATGGCCTCCGCTGGCGTGCGTGCGTGTTCTCCGGTGGGATGGCGTCCCGAGAGCAGGAGATACAACAGGACGCCGAGCGCGTGGACATCGGTGGCCGTGGTGAGCGGCTCGTCACGGACCTGTTCCGGCGCAGCGTAGCGCGGTGTCAGGTGGCGGCCCTCGAGCGTGACGAGCGAGTGCGCGCCGGTCTGCCCATCGCCCATCAGCTTGGCGATCCCGAAGTCGAGCAGCTTCACGCTGCCGTCGTGGGTGACCAGGATGTTGGAGGGCTTGAGATCGCGGTGGACAACGAGATGGGCGTGCGCATGGCCGACGGCGGCGAGCACCTGCAGGAAGAGCTCGATCCGGTCGGTGCGCGAGAGGTCATGTTCGCGGGCGTATTCGTCTATGGGGACGCCGTCCACCCGCTCCAGCACGAGGTAGGGCTGGCCGGCCGCAGCGACGCCGGCATCGAGCAGGCGCGCGATGTTGGGGTGGGTAAGCCGGGCAAGGACCGAGCCCTCGCGCCGGAACCGTTCCTGCCCACTGGGCGACAGCAGGGCGAGGTTGAGGATCTTGACCGCGGCTTCGCCCTCGTAGTTCCCGTCGGCGCGACGCGCGAGCCAGACGGTGCCCATGCCGCCCTGGCCCAGCGCGCGTTCCAGCCGCCAGGGCCCGAGCTGCATGCCGGCGAGGGTGGCATGGATCGGCGCTGCGAGGAAGCCCTGCCGGTCGGCGTCGGTCTCGGCGTCGAGCAGGGCACGCAGGCGCTGGGCGCGGTCGGGTGATTCGCGCGCGAGCGCCTCGAGCCAGCCGGCGCGCTCCTCGACCGGGAGGTCGAGGAGGGTGTCGAGCAGGGGCTCGAGCGTGGCCCACTGGTCGGGGTTCATGGGATATCAGGATGGGCAGGATGGGCGGGAT
>DAIMFY010000070.1:0-1568 GCA_036724295.1 Gemmatimonadales bacterium
GGGCAGGACGGGCGGGATGGGACGCGGGACGAGGGACGTGGGACGCGTGCGGCATTTTTTCGAGTCCCGCGTCTCGGGTCTCGCGTCCGTGGCCGCGCTCTGCGTCTTCGCCACGGCCCCCAGCCACGCCCAGCAGCTGGACGTCCCCGTCACCACCTTCACGCTGCCAAATGGGCTCGACGTGATCGTGCACGAGGATCACTCGGCGCCGGTGGTCTCGGTCAACATCTGGTATCACGTGGGCTCGGGGCGCGAGACGGCGGGCCGGCGGGGCTTCGCCCACCTGTTCGAGCACATGATGTTCCAGGGCTCGGAGCATGTGGGCGACGACCAGCACTTCAAGTACATCCAGGAGGCGGGCGGCACCCTCAACGGCTCGACCAACACCGACCGCACCAACTACTACGAGACGGTACCGGCCAATTACCTGGAGATGGTGCTCTGGCTCGAGGCCGACCGGATGGGATGGCTCCTGCCGTCCATGACCCAGGCCAAGCTGGACAACCAGCGCGACGTCGTCAAGAACGAGCGTCGCCAGAATTACGAGAACCGGCCCTACGGCATGGCGTCCATCCGCATGGGCGAGATGATGTACCCTGACGATCATCCCTATCACTGGCCCACCATCGGCTATCAGGACGATCTCACCAACGCGTCGCTGGCCGACGTGCAGGCCTTCTTCCGCACCTGGTACGCGCCCAACAATGCATCGCTCGCCATCGCAGGCGACGTGAACACCGCCGACGTGCGGCGCCTGGTCGAGAAATACTTCGCCGGAATCCCGCGTGGCGAGCCGATTCCCGATCCGAGGCCGAGGCCGGCGCATCTGGACGCCGACAAGCGGGCGGTGCTGGAAGATCGCGTGACGCTGGCCCGGCTCGATATCGCCTGGCCCACCGTTGAGGCGTGGAACGCCGACGAGGCGCCGCTCGACATCCTGGGCACCATCCTGGGCCAGGGCAAGACCTCGCGACTCTATCAGCGAATGGTATACAAGGAACAGGCGGCCCAGAGCGCAGGCGCCTTTTCCAGCAGTCGCGAGCTGGCAGGCACCTTCCAGGTGTCAGTCACCGCACGCCAGGGCACGAACCTGTCACAGATGGAGCGCGAGGTGTACGAGGAAATCCGCCGTCTTGCCACCGATGGCCCAACGGCTGAGGAGCTGCAGGCCGCCAAGAACGGCATCGAGTCGGGGTTTGTCTTCCGGCTCGCGTCCACCCTCGGCAAGGCCAACCAGCTCAACGACTACAACACCTTCCGCGGCAAGGCCAACCTCTTCAATGAAGACCTGGCCCGCTCGCGCGCGGTCACGGCGGCCGACATAAAGCGGGTCGCGTCGCAATACCTCGTCAACAAGCCCAGGGTGGTGCTGTCCATCGTCCCCAATGGCCACGCCGATCTCGCCGCACAGCCGACGGAGGCCACGCCATGACGGACAGGACGGACAGGACGGGCAGGACGGGCGAGACAATCTCCCCAGGCCCGTGTACGGGCGGCCTGCGGCCGCCCCATCCGCGCGCGATCTCACCCAGCATTGCCAGCGGCCTGCGGCCGCCCCATCCGCGCGC
>DAIMFY010000070.1:1668-9063 GCA_036724295.1 Gemmatimonadales bacterium
CCCGGGCCGCTCTTCTGCTGGCTGGCCTCATCACCATCACTCCTGGCCTCCACGCGCAGCAGCTCGATCGCACAGTGAAACCCGCGGCCGGGCCCACGCCCGCGGTGCGGGCACCCAAGGTGGTGCAGCGCACGCTCCCCAACGGGCTGGTGCTCTGGGTGGTGACCGACAAGGAACTGCCGACCATCAACGCCCAGCTGGTTATTCGCGCTGGCGCCGCGCAGGATGGCAGCATTCCCGGCATCGCCTCGGTCACCGCCGGCCTGCTGGACGAAGGCACTGCCAAGCGCAATGCAACGCAGTTTGCCGAAGCCGCGGACCAGCTCGGCGTTTCGCTCCGCGCCGGTGCGGGCACCGAGGAAACGTCGGTGAGTCTCTCGACCCTCACCCGCACCGCTGACTCGGCCTTCGCGCTCATGGGCGAGATGGTCACCCAGCCTGCGTTCACGGCGGAGGAGATCGAGCGCGACCGGAAGTCGCGCCTCCAGAACCTGGCCCGGCAGAAGGACCAGCCCACGGTCATCGCGTCGGAGACGTTCGATCGCCTGATCTACGGCGACAGCCATCCCTATGGCCACGCCGGCGACGGGACCACCGAGTCGGTCACGGCCCTCACGCAGAATGACATCACCGGTTTCTACCAGCACTTCTATCTCCCCAACAACGCCGTGCTGGTAATCGTGGGCGACGTCTCTCCGGAGGAAGCGGCGCGCTACGCCAGCCTGGCCTTCGGGAACTGGAAGCGCGGCACGGCGCCGGCCAGTGCGACTGAAGCGCCCGTCGCGCCCGCGACCAGCAAGACCGGTGTCTTCCTGGTGGACAAGCCCGGGGCCGCCCAGAGCGAAATCCGGATCGGCCACGCCGGCGTACCGCGCAGCTCACCCGATTACTACCCGCTTACGGTACTGAACGCGGTACTCGGCGGGCAGTTCACCAGCCGCATCAACCTCAACCTGCGCGAGGCCAGGGGCTACACCTACGGCGCGCGGAGCAGCTGGTCATTCGATCGAGGGCCCGGCCCGTTCACGGCCAGCGCCGGCGTCTTCACCGCCGTGACCGACAGCTCGCTGGTGCAGTTCATGAAGGAGCTCACCGAGATCCGGACCAGTCGTCCGGCGAGTGACGCCGAGGTGGAGTTTGCCAAGGGCGCGCTGGTGCGGAGCTACCCTCGGCTGATCGAGACCGATGCAGGTGTCGCCAATCGACTCGCCGACCTCGCCTTCTTCGGCCTGCCGCCGAGCGAGCTCACCGATTTCGTGCAGCGGACGGAGGCGGTGACCACGGCGGACGTGAACCGCGTGGCCAGGTCGGAGCTGCATCCGGATGATTTCACCATCGTTGTGGTGGGTGACCTCGCGAAAATCCGGTCCGGTGTCGAGGCGCTCAACCTTGGCCCGGTAACCGTGCTGGGCCCGGACGGCCGATAATAGACGCGGGACGCGGGACGCGAGACGCGCGTCCCGAGTCCCGAGTCCCGAGTCCCGAGTCCCGAGTCCCCATGACCCTCCTCTCCACCAACCGCATCTACACCGGCAAGGTCCTCAACCTTGACCTCGACACCGTGCGCTTCCCGGACGGCTCCGAGGGCACGCTGGAGATGATCCGTCACCCTGGCGCCTCCGCAGTGGTGCCGTTCCTGGATGATCCCACCGATCCGGATCCGCGCGTGATTCTCATCCGCCAGTTCCGGCACGCCGCCGACGGCTACGTCTGGGAAATTCCCGCCGGCCGGCTGGAGCCGGGCGAGCCGCCCGAAACCTGCGCCCACCGCGAACTGGCCGAGGAAACCGGCTACACCGCCGCCGAGATGCGCCCGCTCATCACCATTTACACCACGCCCGGCTTTACCGACGAGCGCATCCATCTCTTCCTCGCCACCGGCCTTTCGGCCGGCACGGCGAAGACCGAGCCGGATGAATTCCTGGAACTGCATACACTCCGGCTTTCCGAGGTCGTCGCCATGGCAGACCGGGGCGAGATCCAGGATGGGAAGACGCTCTGTGCACTGATGGGCGTGGGTCGTAGGGCGTAAGGCATGGGGGTCGCGAGTCAGGAGTCTCGCGGCCTCCTGTGCCCTATGCCCCATGCCCTACGCCCTCTTAATTTCCCCCATGGCCTCCCCCCTCAGCAAAGTCGCCACCGCGTTCAAGCGCGGACAGCCGCACGCGGCCTATTACATCTACGGACCCGAGGATGTGCTGAAGGATGATGCAATCCGCTACATCCTCGACCTTGCGCTCGAACCCGCCATGCGCGATTTCAATCTTGACCAGGTCTCGGCCGGTACCCTGGATCCGGAAGCGGTGGAGGCGCTCTGCAACACCCTGCCGATGATGGCAGAGCGGCGCGTGGTCGTCATTCGCGACGTGGAACAATGGAAGCGCCGCACCCGCGGCCGGTCAGCCGTGCTTCACTATCTCGAACATCCGTCACCGGAAACCGTTCTCATCCTGGTTCAGGGCGCCGCCGAGGAGAAGCCGGACAAGGACCTGCTCAAGCACGCGGAGCCGATCGCCTGTGCCATGGAGAACGGGACGGACGTGCGCCGGTGGCTGGACCGAAGGGCCACGGAACGCGGGCTCACGTTCGAGGATGGCGCTGTGGATCACCTGCTGAAGGTCACCGGCACGAGCCTGAGCGCCATCAGCATCGAACTGGAGAAGCTGGCGTCATTGCCAGCCGGTGTGGCCGTCACTGTCCGTCAGGTGGAAGACCTGGTCGGCGTGCGTAACGGCGAGACAGCACTGGACTGGCGAGCCGCGGTGCTCGATGACGATCCCGCGAGGGCGCTGAAGCTCCTGCCGAATGTGCTGAGCCAGTCGGGGGTGAGTGGCGTGCGGCTCGTGTCCCTGCTCGGCACCACGTTGATAGGAGTCGGCATCGTCCGCGCAGCCTATGAAAAGGGCCAGCGCGGCAAGGCGCTTTCGGATGCTGCGTTTGCTGCGCTGACGGCAGGCCGCCCGGCTGGGCTGGGATCGTGGGGAGCGGAAGCGTCGCACTGGGCCAGGTGGAGTGCGCAGTGGCCGGCATCGCGCATCCGGATCGCGCTCGACGCCACGCTGCTCGCCGACCGCTCCATCAAGAACACCGGACTCTCGAGTGACCAGGCCATTCTTTCCGACATGATCATGCGCATTGCCCACGGCGCTCCGACGCCGGCAGGCCCCCGCTGATGCGGCCGGTGCGACTTGCCGTCCTGGCCCTCGGCGCGGCGCTCCTCGGCGCCCGTACCCTCGAGGCGCAATCGGATCCCCAGCTCCGCCAGGCGGTGGCGCTGGCGCAGGACGGCAACCGTGACTCGGCGCTGGCCCTCGTGCGCTCCGTCCAGGCCGCCGCCGACCAGAGCACGCCGCGCTACGCCGAGGCGCTCTACACCGCTGGCATCCTCTCGACCGATCCCGACAGCATGCGGCGGATGCTGCAGCAGGTGGTAGTGGAGCAGTCGCTCTCGCCCTGGGCAGATGACGCGTTGCTGCGCCTGGCACAGCTGGACTATGCCGGCGGCAACCTTCCCGCTGCCACGCGCGACCTGGAACGGCTGCGCACCGACTTTCCGCGCTCCGACATCTTCGCCGACGCGGCATTCTGGGCGGCGCGAACCTACTTCGACGCCCACCAGGAGAAGCCCGGCTGCGAATGGGTCGGCATGGGACTGGCCCGCGTGGCCGATGGCTCTCCCACTATCCGTGATCAGTTGCAGGCATTTGCCCGTCGCTGTTCCGAGGCGACCTTGGCCGAAGGCAGGGCAAAGGCGCCGCCGGGAGCGCCGAGGGATACGGTGGTACTGGTGAGCGCCGGAACAGTGGACTCGGGACGCGTGACGCGGGACTCGGTGGACGCGGGACACGGGACGCGGGATACTGTTCCTGTATCTCGACCCTTGACCCTCGACTCTCAGCCCTCGACACAGCCCGAGTCCCGCGTCCCGCAGCCTGAGTCCGTCTTTCGCGTCCAGGTCATCGCTGCCGGCACCCGCGCGCTCGCCAACGAGACCGCGACGCGAGTGCGTGCGCTGGGCTACGACGTCGTGATTGACGAGGAGGGCGGGTTCCTCAAGGTGCGGGCGGGCGGATTCGCCGCGCGCAGTGACGCCGCCGCAGCGCAGCGCAGGCTGGCGAAGGAATTTCCCGGCGCGTTCATCGTCACCGGCCAATGAGCACCGGCGCCCGCCGCAGCAGCACTCCGCTGATGCAGCAGTATCGCGAGATCAAGGCCCGCCACCAGAATGCGATCCTGTTTTTCCGCATGGGCGACTTCTACGAGATGTTCTTTGACGACGCAGAGCTGGGTGCCCGCGTCCTCGACATCACGCTGACGTCGCGCGGGGACGGCGTGCCGCTCGCCGGCGTGCCGGTGAAGGCCGCTGCCGATTATCTCCGCCAGCTGGTGAGTGCCGGCCACCGCGTGGCTATCTGCGAACAGGTGGAAGACCCCAAGCTCGCCAAGGGCATCGTCCGGCGCGAGGTAGTGGAGACCGTCACGCCGGGCGCCATGCTGCAGGATGGCTGGCTTCCCGGCAGCCGCAACAATTTCCTGGTGGCGCTCTCCATCGGCCCGACGTGCGGACTCGCCGCCGTGGACCTGTCCACCGGCGAGTTCGTGCTGGAAAGCATCGGCGGCGATGGCGTGGCCGAGGCGCTTGCCCGGCTGGCGCCGCAGGAGATCGTCGCCGTGGCCGATGCCGCCATCCCGATGGATGAGACGGTAATGCGTACCGCGCGCGAGGCGTGGGAATTCGATCCCGAGCTCGCGCGCGAAGATCTCTGCCGCCGGTTCAACCTCGCGTCGCTGGACGGACTGGGCGTCGGGGCGGACGACGCTGCCGCTGTCGGCGCGGCTGGCGCGCTGCTCCGCTACCTCACCGAGCTCCAGCCAGCCGGCCTGCCACACCTCGCGCGCCCCACTATCCGCCGCAGCAGCTCGTTCCTCTGGCTCGACGAGATGACGCGACGCAACCTGGAGCTGGTGGAACCGCTTCGCGCCGGTGCGCGAGGCGCCACCCTGCTCGAGTCGCTCGACACCACCGTGACGCCCATGGGCGCTCGCCTCCTTCGCCAGTGGCTGCTCTCCCCGCTCGCCACGCCCGACGCCATCACCGCTCGGCTCGACGCCGTGGGCGTGCTCGTGAAGGACCACCGGAGCCGGGAGCGCCTGCGTGACGCGCTGGATGGAGTGCGTGACCTCGAGCGGCTCGCGGGCCGGGCCGCGGCGGGCCGCGCCACGCCGCGTGAAATGGCGGCGCTCAGGGATTCACTCTCCCGCCTGCCCGATGTGCTCGATGCCCTGCGCGGGCTCGACCATCGCGATTCGAGCCGTCATCTCGAGCGGGTGGAGCAGCGCTTCGACCTGCACGGCGACCTCACCACCCAGCTCAGCAGCGCGCTCACGGAACGGCCGCCCGCCGTGCTCAATGACGGCGGCGTCATCCGGCCTGGCTTCGACGCCAGCCTGGACGAGCTGCGCGACCTCCGCGACGGCGGCAAGCGCTACATCGCCACGCTGCAGCAGCGTGAGCGCGAACGCACCGGCATTTCGTCGCTCAAGGTCGGCTTCAACAAGGTCTTCGGCTACTTCCTCGAGGTCACCCATTCGCAGGCGGGCCGGGTCCCTCCGGATTACGAGCGCCGCCAGACGCTCTCCGGCGCCGAACGCTATGTAACACCCGAGCTCAAGGAATACGAATCGAAGGTGCTCGGTGCCGAAGAACGCCTGCTGGAACGAGAAGCCGAGCTCTTCGCGCTGCTCCGCGCCAGTGCCGGGGCGCAGGTGGCCAGGCTGCAGTCCTCGGCGCGCGCGCTCGCGGCGCTCGATGTCTTTGCCTCACTCGCCGAGCAGGCGGTGCAGCACGGATACGTCCGTCCTGTCATCGAAGACGGGTTTGGCTTGCAGCTGGTGAGGAGCAGGCATCCTGTCATTGAACGGCTGATGCCGCGCGAGCGCTTCATGCCCAACGATGTCCGCTTCGACGAAGCGGAACGTGTCCTGCTGGTCACCGGCCCCAACATGGCCGGCAAGAGCACCATCCTGAGGCAGATCGGGCTGTGCGTCGTGCTGGCGCAGATGGGAAGCTTCGTTCCGGCGGAGCGCGCCGTGATCGGTGTGGTAGATCGCCTGTTCACGCGGGTGGGAGCCAGTGACAACCTTGCCCAGGGCCAGAGCACGTTCATGGTGGAGATGAGCGAGACCAGCGCCATCCTCCACAATGCGACAGCGCGGAGTCTCGTGCTGCTCGATGAAATCGGGCGGGGCACATCAACCTATGATGGCGTGGCCATCGCCTGGGCGGTGACCGAGCATCTCCACGACCGCATCGGCTGCAAGACGATGTTCGCCACCCATTATCATGAACTGATGCAGCTGCCCGAGCGTCTGGCGCATGCGCGGAACTGCAATGTGGCCGTGCAAGAGTCGGGAGGAACGGTGGTGTTCCTGCATCGACTGATGCCGGGTGGCACCGATCGCTCTTACGGCGTGCACGTGGCCCAGCTCGCCGGCCTCCCAGATGCCGTGGTCCAGCGCGCCCGCGAGGTGCTCGGCACGCTCGAGGGCGAGCATCGCGTGGTGCCGGGCGCGCCACCACCACCATCCGACCCCGGCCAGCTCGCGTTGTTCAATGCACCGAAGTCCGATCCGGTGGTGGAAGACCTCCGCGCCATCGACCTCAACCAGCTCACGCCGCTGGAGGCGATGAACAGGCTGGCGGAATTGCAAAAGAGATTGGGACGAGGGTGAGAGGACTCGGTACGCGCGACTCGGGACCCGCGTCTCGCGTCTGGCATCTCGCGCCCCGCTTCTCGCGTCCCGCGTCTCGCGTCCCGCGTCCCGCGTCTCGCGTCCATCATGGAGCCTCCATGCGTTATGTACTCCCACTCGCCATCCTCCTCGCTGCATGCGGCAAGGAGAAACCCGCCGAGCCGGTCGCGAGCAGCGACAGCTCAGGTGTGCATATCGTGACCAGCCGGGTGGCGGCGTGGACGCCGGCGACGGAATGGAAGGTGGGCGGCAAGCCGACGCTGCAGATCGGGGGCGGTGTCACGGACACCACGGCGCTGGTGGGTCCGGTGGCAGGCGCCTTCCGCCTCGCCGATGGCCGAGTAGTGGCGGCCGATCGTGGCGCGCACGCAATACGCTGGTTCGCGAGCGACGGGACAGGACTGCTGACCATGGGGCGGGATGGCGAAGGTCCCGGCGAGTTCCGTTTCATTGACGGGCTGCTGGAAATTGGCGACTCGATTGCAGTCTTCGACGCGCAGCTGCACCGGCTCTCCATCTTCGGGCCTGATGGCAAGTTCGCCCGTCTGATCAACCTGACCGGCAAGAATGACGCACCCCTCGGCTTGCGCCCGATCGGACGGATCTCCACCGGCGGATGGATTGCGGTGGCCACGACCGAGC
>DAIMFY010000071.1:0-9051 GCA_036724295.1 Gemmatimonadales bacterium
CCCACCTTCCCGTCTACTTTCCCCCCATGCCAAACCACACCATCACCATGTCCGCGGGGAAGCTGGTGGTCCCTGACCAGCCCGTCATCCCTTTCATTGAAGGCGACGGCACCGGTCCCGATATCTGGCGCGCCTCACAACGGGTCTTTGACGCGGCCGTCGAGAAGGCATACGGCGGCAAGCGGCGGATCCAGTGGCGCGAAGTGCTGGCGGGCGAGAAGGCCAAGAATGCGGTGGACAACTGGCTGCCGGATGAGACCCTCGACACCATCCGCGAGCACCTGGTTGCCATCAAGGGGCCGCTGACCACGCCGGTCGGCGGCGGGATCCGCTCCCTGAACGTGGCGCTCCGCCAGATTCTCGACCTTTACGTCTGCCTGCGACCGGTGCGCTGGTTCCAGGGCGTCCCGTCGCCGGTCAAGCGACCGCAGGATGTGAAGATGACCATCTTCCGCGAGAACACGGAGGACATCTACGCCGGGATCGAGTACGCGGCCGGGACGGAAGGGAATGCAAGGCTGATGGCGCTGCTCGCGGAGCATTTCCCCAAGGAGTTCGACAAGATCCGCTTCGGGACACAGGCCAGGGTGGACGCGTGGCAGGAGAAGCTGGAATCGATCGGCGCTCCGCATCGTGACCTCCAGGTGGAGACCGGGCTCGGGCTCAAGCCAGTAAGCCGGCTGGGCACCGAGCGGCTGGTCCATAGCGCCATTACGTTTGCCATCCGGCAGCAGAGCAGCTCGGTCACTCTGGTGCACAAGGGCAACATCATGAAGTTCACCGAGGGCGCCTTCCGCGACTGGGGCTACCAGGTGGCGCGCGACCTGTTCGGCGCCGTGCCGCTGGAGGGCGGACCCTGGCATGTGATCCCCGACGGGAGGCCGGGAGCTGGCATCGTGATCAAGGATGCCATCGCCGATGCATTCCTCCAGCAGATCCTGCTCCGGCCCGCCGAGTACGATGTAATCGCCACACCCAATCTCAACGGCGACTACATCTCCGACGCGCTGGCGGCACAGGTGGGCGGCATCGGGATCGCGCCCGGCGCCAATATCAATTACGTGACGGGGCACGCCATCTTCGAGGCCACCCACGGCACGGCGCCCAAGTACGCGGGCCAGGACAAGGTCAATCCCGGCTCCGTGATCCTCTCCGGCGAAATGATGCTGCGCTACCTGGGATGGCCCGAAGCGGCGGATCTCATCGTGCGCGGGCTGGAGAAGACGATCGGGCAGAAGCGGGTGACCTACGATTTCGAGCGGCAGATGGAAGGCGCGACGCTGCTCAAGTGCAGTGAGTTCGGGGAGGCCGTGGCGGGAAATATGTCGTAAGTCATAAGTCATAAGTCGTAGGACCTGCGACATACGACTTACGACTTATGACGGTACTTCTCCATCCTCCGCCTGTCCCGCTTTGTCGGTCTCCCTTTCTCTTCAAAATTGAATCCCGCGGGTGCGTGCTTGAGCTGCCAGGCCAGCCGCTCCCGCGCTTCCCGGCTCGCCGCGGTTTCCTCGTAGAGCAGTGCCGCCTCGCGCGCCGGCCCGCGACGAGCGGCGACGCCGCGCACCTCGATGGTATGTTCATATGGACCGAGGCGAATCCGCAGCTCATCACCGGCGCGCACGCTGGCTGACCGCTTGGCATGCTGGCCGTTCAGTTCCACCTTGCCGCCGGCCACTGCCGACGCGGCGAGCGTGCGCGTCTTGAAGAATCTGGCGGACCAGAGCCACTGATCGAGACGGACACGGCCCGGCGCTTGCAGGCCCTCGTCCGCATTCACCTGCCCAGGCTTTCGCATTGGTGCATTCTATGCCCGCTGCCACACTGACGCCATGATCCTCTTCACGCTGTCCCTCGCGCTGCTCTGTCCCCTTCCTGTTCCGATGGTGACCCCATCGGTGGACCGGCTGGTGGCAGCGGCGGCGGACAGCGCCATCGACGATGCGCGAGCAGCGCTCAAGCGCGGCCAGCCGTGGCATGCGAGCCGCCTGCTCGCACCGGTGCTTGCCGACAGCGCCCGCCGTACGCCGGAAGCAACTCTGCTCGCCGCGACGGCGGCGAGTCGCTGGGGTGGCTGGAAGTCGGTGCGAGAGATGCTCGAGGGGCAGCGCTGGCTCGATGCCAATCACGCCGAAGGACGGGCCCTCTTTGCTCGCGCACTGCTGGAGACCAGCGCCGATTCCGCGGCGGTGACCCAGTCCCGCCTGGCCGTGGATGCATCCTCGGGACGGGAGAAGGCCGAACGCCAGGTCATCCTGGCCCGGGCACTCGATCGGCTCGATTCACTGGATGGGGCGGCCACGGCTTATGCCGGTGCCGCGGAGCAGCTCCCTGACATCGCCGACTGGCTCGTTTACCGCGCAGCGATTGTCACCCGTGACAGCGCCGCGCGGGCGCGGCGTTTCGCCACGCTCACGCGTCCGGTTGTGGCGGAGTACCTGCCGATTGCGCGCGCCGATGGGCTCAAGCGCAGCGGCGACTCGCTTCGCGCCGCGTCGGCGTACGCCGCTGCCGGTGATGTGGAGCAGGCGTGGCGGCTCCGCCTCGCGCTGGCGCCGCCGGCGAGTGCCGCGCGCGACAGTCTCCACGACGACCTGATCCAGTCGCTTCGCTCCGCGCCCGGCACCGCGCGCGCGTCGGCGGCGGTCTCGCTGCTGGACGCCGGCTTTGCGCCGCTGCCCGCCAGCACGCAACTGCTGGTTGGCCGGGCAATCGCGTCACGAGGGCCCGCCACCCGCACCGTCGAGGCCTACAAGCGCGCCTTCAGCGCAGGGCTCGGAGAGGCCCGCGATCACTGGGAATACGGACGCGCCCTCTTTGCGCTGGGCCGCTACGCCGAGGCCGCAGCCCAGTTTGCCCGGGTCCGCGCACCACGCAGCCTGGCGGCGTCGGCCGCCTATCAGCGGGGCCGCGCCATGGTGCGCGAGGGCCGCCTGGAGGCGGGACGCGACGCCCTCCGTGCACTCATCCGTGACCATGCCGGGGAAACCGAACCGGCTGCGACGGCGCTCTTCCTGCTGGGTGACCTGGCGACCGATGAAGAGCGCGATGCCGCGGCGCGCGATGCCTTCCGCACTGTGGTGACGCGGTATCCTCGCGCGAGTCTCGCGCCGGAAGCAGCCTTCCGTGCGGCGCTCATCGCGCTGGTCGCAGGTCATTCCAGGACGGCGGCAACCGAGCTCGATGACCTGGTCGCCAGGTCGGGCGCGAACTCGGAACGGGAGGCGGCGCGCTACTGGGCCGGACGTGCATGGGCCCAGGCCGGTGACTCGGCCGCTGCGCGCGAGCGCTGGCGGCAGGGGACGCGGGATTCGCTGGGCTATTATGGCGCGCTCGCCAGCCGGCGGCTGGGCCAGCGTCCCTGGGTCCCGGCCCCGGCCGCGGAACGGTTCGCGCAAGTGCCGGATGCCGACAGCGCGCTCGCTCGCGTGGCACTGCTGCGCCAGCTAGGCATGGACCGGGAGGCGCGCTGGGAGCTTTCGGCGCTGTCCGACCTCGCCGGCAATGACGCCGAGCGCCTCCTCGGGGTGGCGGCGGCGCTGCGCGATGCCGGCGAGGCTTCACGGGCAATGCGTCTCACCTGGCGGGCCATCGCCGCGGGAGCCCCGCGCGACGCGCGCACCTACCGGCTGCTCTATCCCGTGGTGCACCGGCCTGCGCTCATCGCCGAGGCCAGGAGGCGCGACGTAGATCCCGTATTCGCGGCGGCGCTGATCCGCCAGGAATCCAATTTCACGCCGGCTGCGGTCTCGCGCGCGGGCGCACGGGGCCTGATGCAGGTCATGCCCAGTGTCGGGCACGCGGTTGCGCGCTCGCTGGGCTATCCTTTGTGGGATGCGGTGCTGCTGTTCGAGCCGGATGTCAATCTGGAACTGGGCATGGCGCATCTCGGCGAACTGAGCCAGCGTTATTCCACCCCGGCCGAGGTGCTCGCGGCCTACAACGCCGGTGTGAGCCGGGTGGAACGATGGAACGAAAAGGCCGGCGTGGCCGACCCTGAAGTGTTTGCCGAGCGGATTCCCTACGCCGAAACCCGGGACTACGTCCGGATCATCCAGCGGAACGTGGATTTTTATGGGGCGTTGTACGATTGGAACTGAAGGCGTGGGGCATGGGGCATAGGGCATAAGACCCCCACGCCCCATGCCTCACGCCCTACGCCCTTGAGGTAAGCATGTCCCCCACCCACGGCGACCGACGCCGGAATGACGAAGCCCTCACCACCCTCGACCAGTTTACCGAGCTGTTCGTGGTGCTGGACAGCGAATGGCGGGTTGTGCGGCTCAATCGCGCCGCCCGCTACTACCTCACGCGCCTCGGCCTGAAGCCGGACCGTCTGATCGGCCGGGTCATCTGGAACGAGGTACCGTCCCTGGTCGGTACGCCGCTCTTCCGCGCGGCTGAGCGCGCCGTTCGGGAGCAGCGTCCGGTCGAGATCGAGGCATTCTTCCCGCCGCTGGAGCGCTGGTTTGCCGCGCGATTCCTGCCGGGTGGGCCCGGACTTCGCTGTTTTCTCCGCGACTCGACCGCGGAACGCGCCGCGCAGCAGCAAGCCCGCTCCAGTGCCAGCCTCCTCCAGACAGTCATCGACTCCACGCCCGACGTGATCTACGCCAAGGACCTGGCTGGCCGCTACATCATGGGCAACCGGGCGCACCAGGAATTCGTTGGACGAGACGCCGTGGGACTCACCGATCGCGATCTTTTCCCGGCCGACATGGCGAGCATGCTCGAGGACAACGACCGCTTCGTGCTGGCACGGGACGAGACGCTCGTGTTCGAGGAAGCAGGTGAAACTCCGGGCGGGAGCCAGGTCGTGTTCGAGAGCAGCAAGAGTCTCATGCGCGACGCCGAGGGGCGCCCCACGGGCGTCCTCAGCGTCTCGCGTGATATCACCCAGAGCCGGCGCGAGCGGCGGCGGCGGGAGTTGCTGTATCAGGCGGGGGCGCGGCTCACCGGATCGCTCGACACCGAGGCCACCCTCGACGTCATCACCGATCTCGTGGTCCCCGACTTCGCCGACTATTGCGTGGTGGACCTGCTGTCACCCACCGGCCTGGTGCAACGTGCGCGGGTGGCCTCGGCGCACCCGGGGCGCGATCGGCGCATCGTTGACGCGCTGCGGCAGGTCGTCCCGAAGCTCGATTGGCGTGACCATCCGATCGCCATCGCGCTGCGCAGCGCGGAGCCGGTGCCGTTCTATACGGTGGATGCAGCCGTGCTGGGCCGGTTTGCCCCAACCGAGTCGCACGGCGCCCCGATGCGGAACGCCGGCATGACGTCGCTCATCGTCGTGCCCCTCGTGGCACACACGCAGGTGCTCGGCGCGCTGACCGTGGCCTATGCCGGTGGTGAGCGGCATTATGCTCCCGATGATGTCGCCCTGTTGCGCGCGCTCGCCGACCGGATCGCCCTCGCCGTCGCCAATGCCCGGCTATTCCGCACCGTGCAGGATGAACTGGCCCAGCGCACCGAAGCCCAGGCGGAGTTGTCGCGCTGGGGCAAGATCTTCGAGCACGCCGGCTGGGGCGTGGCGATCGGGGATCCCGAGACGGGACGCTACATGAGCGTCAATGACACCTACGCGCGGATGCACGGCTATGAGGCCGGCGACATGGCCGCCATGCCGATCTGGGAATTGACGGCGCCGGCCTATCGCGAGTTCGCCCAGGAGGAGACCCGCCGTGCGCTCCTGACCGGTCGCGTGGCGTACGCTTCGCGGCACCTGCGTCGCGATGGCAGCGAATTTCCCGTGCGCGTGGACCTCAGCGTCATCGACGATGACCGCGGTGTGCTCCTCGCCGCCAACCTGCAGGATGACTCGGAGCGCCAGGGCGCGGAGGAACGGCTGCGCGAGGCGCAGAAAATGGAGGCACTGGGCCGGCTGGCGGGCGGCGTCGCCCATGACTTCAACAACATGCTCATGATCATCATGGGCTTTGCCGACTTCCTGGTCGCGGCCATGGAGGAATCAGACCCGCGTCGCCGGGATGCGGTGGAAATCCGCAAGGCCTCCGAGCGAGCCGCGTCGCTCACCCAGCAGCTCATGGTCTTCGGCCGCCGCATGCCGATGCGGCCGACCGCGGTGAATCTCAATGAAGTCGTGACCGGGCTCGCCGACATGCTGCGTTCCGTGCTGGGCGAGAGTGTCCAGCTCACCACCCAGCTGGATCCGACACCGGGCGGCATCCGGGTGGACCGTGGCCACCTGGAACAGGCGCTGCTCAACCTGGCGCTCAATGCCAAGGATGCGATGCCGGCTGGCGGTGATCTCCTCATCAGGACCCGCGCATTGACGGTCACCGACCCGATCTCCTCCGGCGCCGGGTCGGAGGTGCCTCCAGGAGAGTACGAGCTGGTCGAAGTCGCCGATACCGGCCACGGCATGGACGAGGCCACGCGGGCCCGGATCTTCGAGCCATTCTTTACCACCAGGGCCGGCTCACGCAACAGCGGACTCGGACTCTCGGTGATCTACGGCATGGTGACCCAGAACAGCGGTCATATCTGGGTAACCAGCGCGCCGGGGTCCGGCTCTCGCTTCACGCTCTCCTTTCCTCGCATAGATGCGCCCGTTGCCGCAGCCAGTGCGCCGCACCTGGCGACCCCGGCGGGTCACGAGTCGGTCCTGGTGGTGGAAGACGAGCGGGCGGTACGGCAACTGGTGCAGCGGGCGCTGGCCCAGTCAGGCTATCGCGTCACCACGGCCGGTGATGCGACCGAGGCCATCGAGATCCTCACCCGCCCGGAACCGATGCACGTGCTGGTGAGCGACCTGGTACTGCCGGGGATGTCGGGCACCGAACTCGCGGCCGAGGCACGGCGGCACCAGCCTGACATTGCCGTGGTGCTGATGTCGGGCCATGCGGGACCCAAACCCGATGAAGGCGTGGTCCTCACCAAGCCGTTCGCGCCGGCGGAACTGATCCGTCGGGTGCGGGAAGCGATTGACGAGAAGGGCAGGATGGGCAGGATGGGCGAGATGGGCGGGTGAGGCGGACAGGTTGGACAAGGCGGCCGGGGCGGACGGGGCGGACAGAACCAGCGGCCAGCGACTCACTTGCCCATCCTGCCCATCTCGCCCATCTCGCCCATCCTGCCCCTCCCGCCTATGTTTCTGCCATCATCTCTCACCGGAGCACACGCATGCGAGCACGGACGGTCCTCGCCGGTGCCGCGCTGCTGCTGATCGCGGCATGCGAGCCGGACTACAGCAGCAAGGGCGCCGAGCCCACCCAGGTCGAGCCGATGGAGTCGGTGACCGGCGGGGCGGATCCCACCTCGATGTCGGGCCGGGTGAAGCCGGCCGATGAAGCCAACATCCAGCACCCCAGGGCCGACGGCAATGCCGGCCGGCCGCCTGACGGGCCCGGTGCCCCGCAGGGTTACCAGGATTCGACCGGAGCACATTCCGGCGCGTGAGTGACGGCCGGCGCCTGACCGCACGCTCCCGCCTTCCTGACCGGCGACGGCTCCTGCTGTGGCTCTTCGCGGGGCGGCTGGTGCTTGCGGTCGCGGTGCTCATCGCCGCCGGACTGGTCTGGACCGAGGCGCCACAGGTCTCCTTCCTGGCGAGCGTCGGCATTATCCTGGCGCTCGTCGTCACCGCCTACGGTGTCTGGGTGGTGCGGACCGGCGCCCCCGAACCGGGACCGCTGTTTCTGGGCTGCCAGCTCGCTGCCGACGTGGGACTGGTGCTCGTCCTGGTCCATTTCCTGGGTCCCGGTGGTGGCACCGGCCCGGCGCTCTTCGTCCTGCTGGTCGCTGCGTATGCCATGCTGCTGCCGTTCCGCTACGGCCTGGTCGCGACCCTCGTGGCTGCCAGCATCTACGTCGCCGATTCGCTGCGGCACACCGACGCGCTCGCCGCTCTGCTGCTCCAGGTTGTGGTGTTCATTCTCGTCTTTGCGGTCGTGGCAGTCCTGGGACAACGGCTGCAGGAAGCCGGGGTCGAGCAGCAGACGCTGGAGTACGAGCTGCAGCGGGTGCGGCTCGAGGCCGATGTGATCCTGCGCAACATCCATTCAGGCGTGCTGACGGTGGGAAACGATGGCCGGCTGGAGTACGCCAATCCCACGGCGCAGCGGCTCCTGGGTCTTGAGCACGGCCCGGCCATCGGCGCCCCGGTCATGAACGCGGTCCGGGAACGGGCTCCGGCGCTCTGGTCGGCGCTGGTCGAGGGGCTGGAGCAGGGACGCCGGGTGCAACGGGGCGAGGCACTGGTCCAGGCCGACGGCGGCCAGTTCTCGATTGGCCTCAGCACCACCACATTTCAGCAGCCGGGCCAGAGTGGGCGGTCGGTGACTGCGGTGTTCACCGACATTTCGGATTCCAAGCGCGTGGCGGAGCTGCAGCTCCGGGCCGAGCGGCTCGAGGCCGTAACCGCCCTGAGCGCCTCGCTCGCGCACGAGATCAAGAATCCGCTGGCGTCGATCCGGAGCTCGGTCGAGCAGCTCGCGCGCACCACCTATGCCGGCGAGGACGAGCAGACCCTGGCCCGGCTCATCGTGCGCGAGAGCGACCGGCTGAGTCGCCTGCTGACCGAATTTCTCGATTTCTCCCGTGTGCGTGTCACCCGATCGGAGCCGGTTGACCTGCTCGACGTGGCCGCGGCGGTGGTACGGCTCGTCAAGGCGCATCCGGACCGCGGCCCCGCTGCGGAACTCGAAGTCGTGGGCGAGTCCACCATCGTTACCGGGGATGAAGACCTGCTGCATCGCACCCTGGTGAACCTGGTGCTGAATGCAGTGCAGGTGGCGGGAGAAGATCCGGTCCGGGTCACGGTGGACGTGGACCAGGTCTCGGCGGCCGAGATCCCGGCGAGCATGGGTGTCCTGGAGGCGGGCGTGCGGGTGAGGGTGCGCGACACCGGCCCTGGTATTCCGGACGACATCCGGGCCCGGCTCTTCGAGCCGTTCGTGAGCCGCCGGACGGGGGGTAGCGGGCTGGGGCTCGCCATCGTGCAGCGAGCCGTGGAGTCGCACCGCGGTGCAATCTTTGTGGAGTCGGCTCCGGGCGCCGGCACTACGTTCACCATTTACTTGCCGGCAC
>DAIMFY010000072.1:0-9049 GCA_036724295.1 Gemmatimonadales bacterium
CGCGCCTCCGCGCCGATGACACGAAGGAAAACGAGACATGGCAAACCAGGTGAAAGTCGCGGCAGGCAGCCGCACCACGAGCGGCAAGGGTGCCGCGCGCTCCGCCCGGCGGAACGGACAGGTCCCCGGCGTCATCTACGGTCACGGGCGGGAGCCCGAGTCGCTGCTTCTTGACGGCGCGGTGCTGGGGCGGGCGCTTCAGGGCGCCACCGCCGCGACGCTGCTGGAGGTGACCGTGGACGACCGCGCCCCCGTGCGCGCTCTCATCCGCGAAGTGCAGCGGGACCCGCTCAGGTCGAGCACCATCCTGCACGTGGACTTCTACGAAGTGCACGCGGATGAGAAGATCACGGTCAGCGTTCCGGTGCACCTCAAGGGTGTTCCCGATGGCGTGCGCAACTTTGGTGGCATCCTCGACCATGTTCGGCGTGAACTCGAGATCGAGGTCTTCCCCGGTGACCTCCCCGACAGCATCGACGTCGACGTGACCGCGCTCGCCATCGGCCACTCCGTCTTCGTGCGCGACCTCAAGCTGGAACGCGCCGAGATCCTGGACGACCCGGACCAGCCCGTCGCCACCGTTGTGGCGCCGCGGACTGAAGAGGCCGCGGCCGTGACCACCGAAGCCGCGCCGGAAGCGGAGCCGGAGCTCATCCGGAAGCCGAAGGCCGACGAGGACGAAGAAGAGGAAGCGTAAGCCCTGCGAACCATCGTGGGGCTCGGCAACCCGGGTCCGGAGTATGCCGGCACCCGGCACAACGCCGGGTTCCGCCTCGCAGACCGGCTGGCCGAGCAGTGGCGGGCCGGGCCTTTCCGGCGGAGCGATCGGGGCCGCGAAGCAGTGGCCAAGGTGGCCGGACAGGATGTCCGGCTGCTCAAGCCACAGACATTCATGAATCGCAGCGGCGCGGTGCTCGCGCCACTGCTCACCGATCCTTCGTTCGATCCCAGCCGAGATCTGCTGGTCCTGGTGGACGATGTCGCCATCGCCCTCGGACGATTTCGCCTGCGCGGCGCGGGCTCGAATGGCGGACACAACGGCCTGCGCAGCATCGAGGCCACGCTGCGGCGACAGGATTACGCCAGGCTCCGGATCGGAGTCGGACCGAGGCCCGAGGGGCTCGCCGACCTTGCGGACTTCGTGCTGGCGAACTTTGACCGCGATGAGCACGCGGTGCTGGAAGCATTGCTGGACCCCATGGTAGAAGCCGTCGCGTGCTGGGTGGAAGAAGGCATCGAGCGCGCGATGAGCCGGTTCAATCATTGAGTGGAGGAGCTGTGGCCCAGTTCGCCCCTATAGCGATCGTCGCCGGCGGTGTCGGACTCGTCATCGCCGTGCTGGTATACGTGAGCCTCAAGCGGCATTCGGCCGGCAGCCTGGCAATGCAGGAACTGGCGGAACTGATCGAGTCCGGCGCCATGGCCTTCCTGCGCCGGGAGTACACCGTGCTCCTGCCGTTCATTCTCGTGGTGGCCGCGCTGCTTGCGTGGGTCGTAGATCCCATGACCGGCATGGCCTACGTCCTGGGGGGCGGCTGTTCCATCACCGCCGGCCTCTTCGGCATGAAGGCCGCCACCAAGGCCAACGTGCGCACCTCGGAAGCGGCCCGCGAGAGTGGCCAGGCACGCGCGCTGGGCGTGGCGTTCAGTGGCGGCGCCGTCATGGGGCTGGCGGTGGCATCGCTCGGGCTCCTTGGCATCGGACTGGTCACCAGCTACCTGCTCAACTGGGCCGCCCCCGGCGCCATCGGCGACGCGGAATTCAAGTACTTCAGTGAAGTGATCAGCGGCTTCGCCATGGGCGCATCGAGCATTGCGCTCTTTGCGCGGGTGGGCGGCGGCATTTATACCAAGGCCGCCGATGTCGGCGCAGACCTGGTGGGCAAGGTGGAAGCGGGCATCCCCGAGGACGACCCCCGCAACCCGGCCACCATCGCCGACAACGTGGGCGACAACGTGGGCGACGTGGCCGGCATGGGTGCCGACATTTTCGAGAGCTACGTAGGTGCCATCATCGCAACCGTGGCCCTCGCCGCCACCAGCCCGGCCATTCTCTCCGAGTTCCGGATGAACGCCGTGGCCCTGCCGATCGTGATGACCATCGTCGGCCTGGCCGCCTCACTTATCGGCATCGGCGCCATGAAGCTCCTCGAGCGGGGCTCCCCCGCCACCGCGCTCCGGCTCACCACGTTCATTGGCGCGGGCCTCTTCATGGTGGGCGCGTGGTTCGTCACCCGGATGTTGCCCATCGGCATGGCGGATCATCCCGCGATGGGCCCGTTCTGGGCCGTTGTCGCCGGCACCGTGTCGGGCGTACTGATCGGGCTTGCCACCGAGTACTACACAGCCAGCAAGCCCGTCCGCCGGATCGCAGAGGCCTCGAGGACGGGCCCGGCGACCAACATCATTGCCGGACTCTCGGTTGGCATGATGAGTACGCTGATCCCGCTGCTGCTGATCTGCGCCGCCATCTTCGTCTCGTTCAACCAGGCCGGGCTCTACGGCATCGCCATCTCGGCGGTCGGCATGCTGGCCACGGTGGGCGTGACCATGACGGTGGACGCCTACGGACCGATCGCCGATAACGCCGGCGGCATCAGCCAGATGAGTGGGCTCGGACCGGCGGTCCGCGCCATCACCGACAGCCTCGACGCGCTGGGCAACACCACGGCGGCCATCGGCAAGGGGTTCGCCATCGGCTCGGCGGCACTGACTGCGCTGGCGCTCTTCAGTGCGTATGCCACGGCGGTGAGTCCGGCCGGCGAAGTGCTCTCCCTCGATCTGGTGGATCCGATGGTCGTGATCGGCCTCTTCATCGGGGGTACCCTGCCCTTCGTCATCGGCGCACTCACGATGACCGCCGTTGGGCGAGCCGCCCAGGGCATGGTGGACGAAGTGCGGCGACAGTTCCGGGAGATCAAGGGACTTATGGAGGGCACGGCCAAGCCCGATAGCGCCCGTTGCGTCGATATCTCAACCCGGGCGGCGCTACGGGAAATGATCCTGCCGGGCGTCACCGCCATCCTGGCGCCGGTGCTGGTGGGCTCGCTCCTCGGGATCAAGGCGCTCGGCGGTCTGCTTGCGGGCGCCACGCTTTCCGGCGTCCTGCTCGCGCTGTTCATGGCCAACGCCGGCGGCGCCTGGGACAACGCCAAGAAGTACATCGAAGGGGGCGCGCACGGGGGCAAGGGCGGCGAGCCCCACAAGGCGGCCGTCGTCGGCGACACTGTTGGCGACCCGTTCAAGGACACCAGCGGTCCGGCCATGAACATCCTCATCAAGCTCATGAGCGTCGTTTCGCTGGTGCTGGCCCCGTGGTTTGCGAGGATGGCGTGAAGGCGTAGGGCATGAGGCATGGGGCATGAGACTCAACGCGACAAGGGTTGAGCCCATGCCCCACGCCCCAGGCCCCAGGCCCTCCGCCCTGCGCCATGCTCCGCCTCGGCATCGTCGGCCTCCCCAACGTGGGCAAGTCCACGCTCTTCAACGCCCTCACCTCGGCAGGGGCGCTGGTGGCGAACTATCCTTTTGCCACCATCGAACCGAACGCTGGTGTGGTTCAGGTACCCGATCCCCGGCTCGATGCCCTCGCGGCCATCGTCAATCCGCAGCAGGTCGTGCACGCCACGGTGGAGTTCCTCGACATCGCCGGACTGGTCAAGGGCGCCAGCACCGGTGAGGGGCTGGGCAACCAGTTCCTGGCCAATATCCGGGAAGTGGATGCCATCGTGCACGTGGTCCGCTGCTTCGAAGATGCCGACATCCAGCATGTGATGGGATCGGTCGACCCGGTGCGCGACCGCGAGATCATCAACATCGAACTTTCGCTGGCGGACCTCGCCAGCGTGGAGAAGCGGCTGGATCGTGCCGCGCGCGCCGCCCGCACCGGCGATGCGCAGGCGAGGACGGAGCTCCGGCTGCTCGAGGCGCTGCGTGACGCCCTGGCCGACGGCAGAGCGGCCCGCACCGTCGTGCCGTCAACCGAGGACGCTCCCCTGCTGCGCTCGTTCAATCTGCTCACCGCCAAGCCGGTGCTCTACGCCGCCAATGTGCTGGAAGACGAGATCGCGACTGGCAACGACCACGTGGTCGCGCTGGCAGCGGCCGCCGCTGCCGATGGGGAGCAAGCCGAGCTCGTGCCCTTCTCCGCCCGGGTCGAGATGGAACTGGCCGAGCTGGCGCCGGACGAGCGACAGGAGTTTCTGGCCGACCTGGGCCTCGGCGAGAGCGGCCTCGACCGACTGGCGCGCGCGGCGTACCACCTGCTTGGCCTGCAGAGCTATTTCACGGCCGGTGAGAAAGAGGTCAGGGCCTGGACCATCCATCGCGGGGATTCCGCGCCGGTCGCTGCCGGGGTTATTCACTCCGATTTCGAGAAGGGTTTCATCCGGGCTGAAACGGTGGCATTCGACGACTTCATTGCCCAGGGCGGCTGGAAGGGTGCCCGGGAACGGGGACTGGCGCGCGCGGAAGGCAAGGAGTACATCGTGCAGGACGGGGACGTCATGCTGTTCCGCTTCAACGTGTAGGCTGGAGGCGCGTAGTCGTCCCCTCCCCGGATGGTGCCTGCCGCGACGTCTGGCACCCGTTACCGCGGAAGGAGACGCCTGTGATCCGGCTGTTTCACTCCCAGATATCCAGCTCGTGCGCCCTGGTACTGTGGCTGGTGGCCGCTGGCGCCACGATCCCGGCACGCGTCGTGGCGCAGGGTACGGCCAGCAGCCCCCCTTCGGTCTCACAACTCACCTGCGCCCAGGCCAATGCGCTGCTTGTCTCGCAGGCCACGGGGCGCCCGCCCGAGGCGGCGTTCCTGCGGCCCCAGAGCCGGGCCGATGCGGACGCCTCCCTCCGGATCCTGACCTACTCCGCCATCGGCAGTCCCAAGTGCCCCGCTGACTTTGGTGTGCGGGCCCTGCTCAAGTGGTATCTGTCGACCACGGACTGGGTCCCCAAGGATGCGCCCGGCCAGCGGCCAGGCATCCCCTGGAACCTCGATGCGATCTACGACCTCACCACCGCGGGCAAGGAGGGCGGACCCAGCGCTGCCGTCGCCGCGACGATCGCTACCGAGTTCCTGCTCACCGACGTCCCCGCCCTCCCTTTTGCGGTACGCGAAGTGGGCCCCGCCCTTCTCGATGCCTTCGCCGAGCCAGCGCCTCTGCTGGCCGACAGCATCCGGCAGTTCCAGCGCGGCCGCCTGGCCTCGTGGCTCTGGCGGCCGCGTCTTGCTGATACCGCCTTCTCGGCGTATGCGGCAGCCGGCGGCGGCCCCGACCGCGCCGCCCTGGAGCTTGCTCGTGTACGGCTCCCGCTGGGAAGTCCCGCTGCGGACTCGCTCTATTTCCAGGCGGCCCGCTCGGCGGACACCGCAGTCACGCGCGAGCTCCGCCACGACCTTGCGTGGATCGCCGACTCGAGCGAGCTGGCTGGTTTTGACTCTACGACGCCTGCCACGAGGGAAGCCTGGCTGCGGGATTTCTGGGAGCAGCGGGATGTTGAGGCGCTAAGGCCCCGTGGTGCGCGGCTCGCCGAGCACTACCGACGGGTGGGATTCGCGAAGGAGCACTTCCGGCTGCTGGTGATGGACCGGAAGTACGAATTGAACGAGTTGTGGGTCAATCGCCTGGCACCGTTCGACGACCGGGGCCTGATCTACATCCGTCACGGCGAGCCGGATGATACGGCGGCGGCGGTTCGGGCAGGAGCATGCCCCAATGTCTCGTGGCTTTATCGCCGGCCCGAAGGCAACCTGATCTTCCACTTTGTGGCGCGTGAGAACCCGAACGACTGGCGGCTGGTCGAAACGCTCGCGAACGTCAGTGGAGAGGCGGGCGCGACCACCCGGGTGCGCCGGGCAGGCGCCTCGCGCAGCTGCGCGGTGATAGACGACCTGCTCCAGTCACGCGCGGCACTCGATCCGATCTATGCCAAGCTGGTCGCCAGTCCCACCTACCAGAACTGGGAGCGCGAACTCACGTGGACCACCCGCAGCCGGAAGGTTGGCACCACGACCGACTCGGATCCGCTCCGGTTTACCCGCCAGATCGACGCGGCCTGGCGCACCTACGCCCTGCTTGGCGACGCCCCGGGACAGGGCAAGGTTCTGGTTGTCTCCTCCCTTCCGGCGTCGGCGCTCTCGCCGATCGTTGACAATCCGCCGGGTTACGGATTCCGGTTGCACTTCGTGGCCGCGTCGGGCGATACGATCATCGAATCGGATTCGACGCGCCGGTTCCGGGTACGCCAGACCCTCGAACCGGGGCAGATGCTCACCTTCACCACCGAACTGCCGCTGCAATCCGGTACCTGGAGTTTTGGCTCGGTGCTGCGCCAGCCGGCAGACTCGGCTGGACAATTTTTCCGCACCCCCGCGCTCACGGTGCCAGACCCGGGCAGCTCGGCACTGCAGATGAGCGACATCGTCCTGGGGGTTGAAGGCGGCGGCCAGCCGTGGCAGGCGCCCGATGGGCCCTACATGCTGAGCCCGACCGGGACCTACTCCCGGGGCGATCCGGTGCTGATCTACTACGAAGTGTCCGGCGCCAGGCAGGGCGAGACCTTGAAGACTGACGTGAGCTTTGCCCGCGAGGAGGGTGGAGACCACACCACGCTCTCCTTCAGCGAGGAAGCGAGCGGCGCGGTGAACCGGATCCGGCGTGCAATGGCTACCGATCGCCTCAAGGAGGGACGCTACAACCTGCGGGTCACGGTGCGGAACGAGGACGGCTCGCGGACGGCAACACGGGAGACGACGATTTTCGTCGTAAGTCGTAAGTCGTAAGTCGTAGGACTTACGACTTGCCAGCCCCTACCAGCCTCCCCCACCACCGATTACATTCCCTGCCTCACATGCATCCTCCTCGGCCCCACACCAGGGCCGGGGCACCAGACCAAAGGACGGTGTCATGGCCAACCCGTATGAGGTGGTCTACATCTTCGACAGTGTGCTCGAAGAAGCAGCCATCAACGACAAGCTCAATCGATTCCATTCGCTCGTCCAGGTACCGGACGCCGAAGCCCCGACCGTGGATCACTGGGGCAAGCGCACCCTTGCTTACACGCTCGGGAACAAGGACACCGGCTACTACGTCGTGGCGCGGTTCCAGGCAGAGCCCACGGCCCTCCCTGAATTCGAGCGCGCGCTCAAGCTGGAAGACGGCCTCCTGCGCCACCTGATCGTGCTGAATGACGGCCCCCAGCCGGTGCCGCCCTCGGCGACCAAGTCCGACGAGGAGGACGACGAATGAAGCGCTCCCACAAGACCTGCGCCATCTGCGAGTCCGGTGTGCGCGTCGTGGACTACAAGGATGACCGCACCCTCCAGCGATTCCTGACCGAGCGCGGCAAGATCCTGCCGAGCCGTCTGTCGGGCACCTGCGGGCGTCATCAGCGCCAGCTGGCCACGGCCATCAAGCGGGCGCGCGAACTGGCCCTCTTGCCGTACATCAAGGGGCACGCGGGCTGACACCCGAACCGGCGGCGGAGCGCCGCACGTTCCCCTGGGGTCTGGTTGGGCTCCTGGCGGCGTACGTGCTGCTCGCCCCGCCGGTTTTCTTTTTTGCGGCACTGGTGCTCCTGCTCCTGTTGACGCCGCCGCACTCCGGGCTCGAGTGGTTGTGGCTGGCCGTGAGCGCGGTCCTGGCAATTCTGTGGAGTGTCTCCGGGGTCGGCAGTCTCGCGTCGGGGGTGACGGCCGCAATCGGCGTCATGTCCGCCGGAGCCTTCGTAGCGCTGAGCCTCGGGACCGACTGGAAGCTGTTCCGGCGGGCCGTCACCGCTGGCGCAGCCAGCCTCGGGATCGCCGCCGTGTGGACGTTCGCGCTGGGCCAGTCGTGGGCCAGCGTACAGGCAAGCTTTGCCGATGGCCTGCGGCAGGTATTCAACCAGCAGGCCAATGCGCTCGCGAGCCGTGGGGTTGAGGCAGCAGCGGTGACGCAATTGCGAGCCATGGGCGAGAGCACCGCCCGCCTGGCGCCCTACTTTGCGGCGTTCCTGTTGCTGGCGGCGCTGGCAGGGCTGACGCTCGCGACACGCTGGCACGGTCGTCTCAGCGGCCGGTCCTTCGGCACCGCTGCCGCGCCGTTCCGGAGCTTTCGCTTCTCGGACCAGGCCATCTGGCTGCTGGTCCTTGGACTCGCGCTCTGGCTGGTGCCGGTGAACACCGGCTACCTGTTGGGCATGTCGCTCCGCACCTGGGCCGCCAACCTGGCGCTGATCATGGTCGCCTGCTACGTGCTGCGGGGACTCGCGGTCTACCGGTCGGCCGCGGTGAGGGTGCCGCGCCGGGTCAATGTCGTGCTGGCGCTGGTTTCCGCCCTGTTCTGGCCGGTGGCGGGCACCGGGCTGGCGTTGCTGGGATTGTCGGATAGTTGGATAGATTTCAGGCGGCGCTTCGGCGTGCCGCAACCGGAGGATGGAACCGATGACCGAAGTGATTCTGCGCGATGACGTGAAATCGCTGGGCAAGGCGGGAGAGCTGGTGCGGGTGCGGCCTGGTTACGCCCGCAACTACCTGCTGCCGCAGGGCCTCGCGTACGAAGCAACCGAAGGAAACCGCAAGCGCATTGCGGCAGAGACCCGGGCTCGCTCGGCGCGCCTCTCGGCCGAAAAGGATGGCGCCGAGGCGCTGGCGTCCCGGCTCAATGGCGTGACCCTCTCGCTCACCGGCAACGCCGGCGAGGAGGGCAAGCTGTTTGGTTCCATCACCACGTCGGACATCGCGACGGCGCTTATGTCCCAGGGCTTCGAGGTGGACCGCCGTCGCATCGACCTCGACCAGCCCATCAAGTCGCTAGGCGAGCATCTGGTGCCCATTCGCGTGCATCCCGAAGTCACAGCGAATGTCCGCGTGACGGTCACCGCCGCGGAATAGCGCCACGCGTGGGGATCTCCTATGTGGATGGTCCGCGCCTGGCCCGGTCGCTGCACGCGGCATCGGACTGGGTAGCGGCTGGCCGCGAGGAGATCAACCGCATCAACGTGTTTCCGGTGCCGGATGGTGACACCGGCACCAACTTCAGCCTGACTCTTCGCGCCGTCGCCGATGCCC
>DAIMFY010000073.1:0-9036 GCA_036724295.1 Gemmatimonadales bacterium
GCGTCACCGGTGACAGTCTGGCTGCCGCGCTTTGAGGAGTTCGCCACCTACCGGGGCCGCATCAGGAGCTATCGCGCCGCCGCAGCCAAATCGTGACTTGGCACCGACCGCTCGAAGCTGGACGGCCCGGGAAAGAGGCGCTCGAGCTCCCTCGAGCCACGCTCCCCGCCGCCGTCCGCGCCATCGTTGATGCAGAACAGCGCCGGCAGTGACGCAGCATCGTGTGCCACGAGTTCCTGCTCCGTGGCAAACACCTCATGCGGGAGGTAGCCCCGAACGGCGGAGCCGTTGGACAGACTCAGGTAGCGCGCCACCGCAAGGAACTCAAGATCATCCGGCCCCCGGAACTTGCTGCTGCAGGTCCGCTCCCAATCGCGCCGCAGGCGCTCTGACGCAAGGCGCAGTGCTGAACGGGTCATGCTCTGGGCCTGGTGATTGGTGAGCTTCCGCACCTTGCGCCACGGGCGGCGCAGTTCGAGGGCAAACTTCACGTTGTTCCACTGCGCCATCCAGAGTCTGGCGAGCTCGTCGCCGGAGAGGCTCCGCCACGGCACGATCCAGTCGTCGTCGCGCTCGGAGAGCATCACCTTCATGCCGATGCGCTGCGGGCCCGCGCCCGGCAGCGACGCGAAGAAATCGCTCTTCTGACAGGGCTGACCCAGGAACATGTCGTCGTTGCAGTAGATGAAATGCTCGGCGAGACCGGGAATGCGATGCAGCTGGGCTTCGATGGCCAGCGAATTGAAGACTGGCGCCCAGCCAGGATTGGCCATGATGGAGTCCTGGTGCACCATGGTGATCTTCGGGTGTGAAGTGTCGAGCCAGCTGGGGGTCTGGCCCGGAGTCACGATGAAGATCTTCCGTACCCAGGGAGCGAACCGCTCCACCGAGCGCAGTGAGTAGCGGAGCTCGTCGTGTTCCACGTAGCGGACATCGGGATTGAAGACCACGGGGTCGAGCCCGTGGCGGCGCGCCCAGGTATTGCGCAGCGCGCGATGTGCGGGGTCCTGGCCGTGGACCCAGGTATACACGAGGTCCACATCGAGCTGTCCAAGTTCGCCTGCTGCTCGCGCGCGCGGTCGCTCAGGCGCCGGCGGAGCCGGCATCGGCCGGGCATGACCACGCGCCAGGCGACGGCGCAAGCGCCAGAGGACGTACTGCGGGTCGGTCAGCAGGCTGGCGCGCACGAAACGTGACTTCCATGCATTGCCGGTGCGCTGGGTGACGGTCTTTCTGCTCACGCACACTCCCTGGATCGGGGCCCACGCGCCGACTCCGCCGCGAGGGGCAGCGACGGAGAGGACTGGACGGGTGTGAGGACTGAACCGGGAATGTTAAGGAGGGGTTGTGACAACTGTGGTGCCGAGAGGAACGCCTAGCTGCTGAACCACTCCCACGTTCGTCGCAGTCCTTCCTCCACATTCACCGTAGGCTGATAGCCGAGCACGTTGGCGGCGCGTTCGAGGCTCGCCTGCGAGTCGCGGACATCGCCGGCGCGCGGCGGACCATAGGTCCGTTTCACCTTGCGTCCGCTGATTGTCTCCACCAGGTCGAGCAGCTGATTCAGCGAGATGCGACTGCCAGCGCCGGCATTCGTGACCCATCCGTTGACACGCTCCGCCGGCCCGAATGCGGCGAGCATGTTCGCGTTCACTACGTTAGCGACGTAGGTGAAATCGCGCGTTTGATCCCCGTCACCAAAAACTGTTGCAGTTTCGCCCGTTTGCGCCGCATTCAGGAACACGGGGATTACGGCCGCATAGGCGCTGGTGGGACTCTGCCGCGGACCGAACACATTGAAGTAGCGGAGTGCGACGCCCTCGAGCAGTCCGGCGCGAGCATACGCCAGCACGTACTGCTCCCCGGCGAGCTTGGCCGTTGCATAGGGAGACCGGCAAAGCGGCTCCATCGTTTCCACCTTGGGGAGCACCGCGGTATCGCCGTACACCGAGCTCGAGCTGGAATAGACCACGCGCCGGGCGCCCGCCCGCCGGGCTGCCTCGAGCACCTGCACGGTGCCATTCACGTTGTGGTCGTTGCAGGCCACCGGATCCTTGATGGAACGGGGCACGCTTGGCAGCGCCGCGACATGAAACACCGTTCCCACTCCGCTACAGGCGCGATCACAGTCGGCGCTGTTGCGGATGTCGCCCTCGATGAAGGTGATGCGCTCCATGACCTCGGTCAGGTTGTCGCGCGAGCCGGTGCTCAGGTTGTCGATCACCGTCACCGTGCGGCCATCCTCGAGCAGCTGGCGGACAATGTGCGAACCGATGAACCCTGCGCCTCCCGTTACCAGGCAGGCAGAACCATTCGATGCCATTCAGGCCGTTCCTGACGGTGTAGGCCGGAGGGATGGGGCCGCGCGCTCCGCCGCTGACGAAGAGAGCGAGACCAGCGCGTTGGTCTGGACGACGCCCTCAAACGGGCGGCCTTCCAGCACCTGGAGGTGCGCGCCCGGTCCGCTCGCGATGTCACCCCGGCGCTCCTTGAGGCGCACACTGGAATCAAGCCCGTAGAGGCCTGCGGGCACGTTCATCTCCAGGGTGAATTCCAGCTCGAACGAGCCCGTGCGTGGGAGCACGACTTCACCATGGTCGGTGGTGACGGTGGAAAGCATCCGGCCATTCTCTAGGCTGCGCAGGGCCAGCGTGACGATCTCGCGGCCGGTGGCACGCTCGCCATTGATGCGTCCTCCTACCATGATCCGCACCACGCCGCCCGAGCGGACGTCGCCGTCCGAGACGACCCGGATGCTCTCCAGCACCACCGGACTGTCGGGATTGCTGGGCGCCTGCTCCACGGCCAGGTATCGCTCGATCGCTTCGCTGGTTGGCCCGGCGAACTTGACCTCGCCTCGCTCCATGAGGAGCGCCTCGGTGCAGAGTTCCGCAATCCGGTCAAGCTGGTGCGACACGACCACCACCGGGATGCCGCTGCGGGCCAGTTCCTTCATGCGGCCGAAGGCGCGCTGCTGGAATTCGAAATCGCCGACGGCGAGGACTTCGTCGATGATGAGCACATCGGGCGACAGGTGCGCCGCGATGGCGAAGCCGAGCCGCGCATTCATGCCGCTGGAGTAGCGCTTGACCGGCGTGTCGATGAAGGGTGCGATGCCGGCAAACGCCACGATGTCGTCGAACCGCTGGCGGATCAGGGACTTCGGCATGCCCATGATGGCGCCCTGCAGGAAGACGTTCTCCCGGCCCGTGAGGTCCTGGTGAAAGCCCGCGGCGATCTCGATCAGCGCCCCGACCCGCCCCCGCACTTCGGCCCGGCCCAGCGTCGGGGGAAGGATCCTGGTCAGCGTCTTGAGGATGGTGGACTTGCCGGCGCCGTTGCGCCCGATGATGCCGAGAACATCGCCGGAACGGACCTCGAAGCTCACGTCGCGCACCGCCCAGAACTGATCCTGCCCCAGTTCGGTGCGGCGTACGCCGCGGCCGGCGAGCCGCCGAACCGTCGCGGGGATCAGGTCGCGCAGGCTGTCATGTCGCTCACCGCGCTGGAACTTTTTCCAGACGCGGTCGAATTCGATGCCGGGTTCGATATCAGACATTTTCGGCAAATGCGGGCTGGGAGCGATGGAAGACGATCACAGCGATGAAGAGTCCGATCAGCGCCCAGGCCGCTGTGTAGAGCAGCGATGCCGGGTGCCACACCGCCACCTCGACTCCCTGCTTCGTCATGCTCGACAGCGGCTCGAGCAGGCTGTGCCCCTGTACCACCGCAAGGCGCAGCCCCTCGAGGATGGGCGTGAGCGGGTTCAGCCACATGAGCAGCGCGCCCTTGGGTCCCATCATCGCCGGCTCATAGAAGACCGGGGTGAACAGGATGCCGAAGGTGAGTACCACCTGCACGATGTATTTCACGTCGCGGAAGAACAGATTGGCGCAGCTCAGGAACACCACAACCGCGGCAGTGAGCAGCCAGAGCAGGGCCAGCAGGACCGGCACCCAGAGCAGGCTCACATGGAGGGTCACGCCAAGAAACGGGAGCAGCACCACCAGCGCCACGAAACCGATGCCGGTGTCAAACGTCTGCGCCAGGATCGCGGCCAGCGGCAGCACCTCACGGGGGAAGTAGACCTTCGAGATGAGGTTGTGATTGGACGTGAGGACCGTCGTGCCGAAGGTGACCGCACCGGCAAAGAAGGACCAGCCCACCCCCTTGAGCGCGATGCCCGCAATGTCCGCGTGACCGACGCCCGCTCCCGCCGCCTGTCCCATGGCTACCCGGATCAGCACGCCCGAGATCACGATCAGGATCGGCATGAAGATGGCCCAGCCAAACCCCATGACCGCCTGCTTGTAGCGGATCCGGATGTCACGGCGGGCGAATTCGAACATCAGCTCCCGGAACGACCGGAGGTCCGACACTACCTCGCGGAGATCGCCCAGCGGGCCTTGGCGGTGGGGAACGAGCACTCCTGCTGCATCAGTCACGCGATCAGATTCTCCCTGCTGGGTGTCGGGTCGTGCGCCCCGGAGAGCAATTTTCGTGCGCCCACAGATACAGGTGCGGCGCGCGTGCCATGCCGCAGCGATCGGACCCGGGCTTGTCGCAGCAGAAATACAACAGATTCGTAGGGATGGCGCAACGATAAGCTCGCGATCGTTGCTTCGGTGAGGCAAATCACGATCATGCCACGGAGCCGATCGCCGTGCTCCGCCGGGCCAGGCTCTCGGGGCGAATCAGGCGACGCAGCGATCCTGGGAGACGGTCAAAGATCCATGCTGCCATCCGCCAGAACGGACGAACCAGGCGGCTTCGGCGTCGCCAGCGCTGGTAGATGGCCTCGCCCCCGGGCACGAGCGGATGCAGCTCCAGAATAGTCCGAAGCGGGGCATCGGAACGCTGGTGCCAGGCAGTTGCAAGGTCGGATTGGTAGGCACGATGCAAGGCGGACAGGCTCCGTGCCTTGCTCTCCGCGTCCAGCGCCGGGGCCACCACCGTCCAGAGGTCATGCCGCAGCTGCCAGGCGGAGCGGAACATCTGGTCCAGCCGCGACGAATGCTGGGCCGCGTGAACCCGGTAACGCACCAGCCGGCTATGGGTGCAGACAAAGGGGAATCGCTGGGCCAGACGCAGCCAGAGATCGTAATCTTCCGCGTGGCGCATCCCGTCGCGATAGCCGCCCACGGCAAGCAGGGCATCCCGGCGTGCCACGGCGGCGCTCTGGATCACCGGATTCTGCTCCCAGAGAAAATCGGCCGCCGAGACCGGCACGCCCTCGGGCAGGACTGCTGGTTGTAAGTGGTCGGCTGCACCGAATTGGGTCACCAGGGAGAAGGCCAGGGCGGCTTCCGCATAACGGTCGAGCAGCCCTGCGCAGGTCTCGAGCTGGTCCGCTTCCCAGAGGTCGTCCGCATCGAGAAAAGCAATCAGCTCGCCACGGGCCCGCTGGATGCCGAGATTTCGCGCCGTGGCGGGTCCCCCGTTCGTTCCGGTCTCGAGCACGGTGGCACCAGCCTGGCTGGCGATATCGCGGGTGCCGTCGAGGGAGCCGTCGTCCACGACCAGGATCTCGAGTGGCTGGCGGGTCTGGGCCCGCACCGACGCGATGGCCTCGCCCAGGAAGTCAGCCGAGTTGTACGCCGGGATGACGACGGTAATGTGTGGCACCCAGTTCCTTTCCCTCATGGCTTGCAACTTGCCCGCCCCGCGCCTGCGCGCACGGTGGCGCCGCTGGAAAGCATCGGACTTGGGGGATGGCTACTTTTGGGCCGAGCAGGCCTCCGACCTCAACTGGGAGACCGGATCTGGCACCGCTGCCGAATCTCACGCAGGCACCTACCTGATGCTGGCGCTTACCCTGGCCGCCGGCACGCTGCTTCTGCTCGCATGGGGAGTGTATCCCCTTGCGGTGCATATGCTTGCGTCGTTGCGTCGCGTTCGCCGGCTGCCCCTTCCCGATTCCCCGCCGACCGTGACGGTCGTGATCGCCACGCGTGAGGACGGCGATCTCGTCAGTGCGCGGGTGCGCGATGCCCTGGCGGCAGATTATCCCGGCGACCTGCTCAACGTGGTGGTGGCACTCGACCAGACCGCCGCCGCCGGCACGAAGGATATCGACTGCCGGGAGCCGCGCGCCACCATCGTACAGGGAGATGCGCCGGGGGGGAAAGCCGCCGCCCTCAACGCCGGCGTGCGGGCGGCGCGCGGTGAGATCCTGGTCTTCACTGACACCCACCAGCGGTTCGAGCCGGATGCAATCAGTGCCCTGGTGCGCGCCCTGGGCGACCGCTCCTTCGGTGCCGTCTCGGGGCAGCTCGAGCTGCCGGAAACGGGACATCGCTCGCTGGTCGAGCACTACTGGCGCTTCGAGCGACGGCTGCGCCGGGACGAGGCGAGGCTCCATTCTTCCATCGGCGTCAGCGGCTCCATCTACGCGATGCGCCGGGAGTTCTGGGTTCCGTTGCCCGCCGGTCTAATCCTGGATGATCTCTACATCCCCATGCGCCTCATCCTGGATGGCCACCGGGTCGGGTTCGACGACTCCGCGCGCGCGCACGACTCGAGGCGCCCTGCCGTGGAGCAGGAATTTCAGCGCAAGGTGCGGACACTCACCGGCAACTTCCAGCTTTGTGCCTGGCTGCCCTCCGTGCTGGTGCCCTGGCGGAATCCCGTCTGGCTTTCATTCCTGCTGCACAAGCTGCTCCGGCTGCTGACGCCCTGGCTTGGGCTCGCGTTCCTGGTCGGCGTGGCCGGGCTCGCGCTCCGGGCCTGGGGCTGGTGGGCGCTCGCTGCAGCGTCGGGCCTGGCCCTGATCGGCCTGTTGCTGGCCGAACTGCTCGGCCTTCGCAGGCGGCTGGTCTCCTATCTTCGATGGGCGTGGACCATGCAGGCCGCTGTGGCCGTCGCGACCATGAACGGCCTCACCGGCCGCTGGAATGTCTGGAGGCAATGAGTGCCGGCGGTCACCTATCTCATCAGCGAATACCCGGCATTCAACCACACCTTCATCCTGCGCGAAGTGCGGGCCCTGCGCGAGGCAGGTGTGGAGGTCTCCACGATCTCCATCCGGAGCGATGGCCGGCCCCTGGACCGCATCACGGCGGACGAGCGGGCGGAGCGCGAGGCCACCTGGTACGTGAAGCGCCAGGGTGCGGCAGGCTTCGGTATCGCGCTCGTCCGACGGCTGTTCAGCGCGCCCGGCAGGCTGCTGCGGTCACTGGTATTGGCCTGTCGGCTGGGTGGGCTCGACCTCGCTGCCCTGGGCAGGCACCTCTTCTATTGGGCCGAGGCGGTGCTGGTCGCCGATCACCTGAGCCGCAGCAGGACGACACACTTTCATGTCCACTTTGCCTCAACCGTCGGGCTGCTCGCACATGTGGCGACGGAGTGCCCGTTTTCCATCACCATTCACGGTCCGGCCGAGTTCGAGACACCGCGCTTTGGCCTGGCGGAGAAGGCGCGCCACGCAGCCCTGATCATCACGATCAGCAAGTTTGGCCGCTCACAGGTTATTCGAACCGCCCGGTTCGAAGACTGGGCCAAAGTGCGCGTGGTCCAGCTGGGCGTCGACACGGCCACATACGTACCCCGTGCGGAGCCTCGTGCCGGCCCCCGTGCCACCGTGCTTACCGTGGGCCGGCTCGCGCCCATCAAGGGGCAGGCTGTCCTGATCGAGGCGGTGCATCAGCTGGTGCAGCGTGGCCTCGATCTTGGCCTCACCATCGTAGGACAGGGACCTGAGCAGCACCGGCTGCAGCAGTTCGCGACCCAACTCGGCATGGCGGACCGGGTGGAGTTCACCGGGGCACTCAACGCCATCGAAACCCGCCAGCGCTTCGAGGGCGCGTCGGTCTTTGCGCTGACCAGTTTCGCTGAGGGAATTCCGGTTGTGCTGATGGAAGCGATGGCGCTGGGTGTGCCTTGTGTAGCCAGCCGTGTCACCGGGGTGCCGGAGCTCATCGAAGACGGCGTCACGGGACACCTGGTCAGCCCCGGCGATGCCGAAGAAGCGGCCGATGCCATTGCGCGAGTGCTGTCCGACCCGGCAGGAGCGCGTGCCATGACCGCAGCGGCGCGGGATCAGGTTGTCCGGCAGTATGACCTGCCGACCAATGCTCGCCGGCTTGCGGCAGAACTGCTGCCGCTCCTTGCGTCGGGTGCGGCATGATCGGCCGGCTTCGGGGACGCTCCCTTCCGGAGCTGCGAAGTCGCGCGGCGCGTCAGGCGCTGGTCATGACGGAGCGGCTTGGCCTCCTGCCATCCTCACGGGAGCCCGAGCCGCGCCGCTTCGCGAAACTGCTGGAGCCCAGCATCGATCCCGATCCGTCCAGCGTGGCGGCCGACGTCATTCCTGGCTGCAGGTCAGTGGTTCCGGGGCTGGCCATCCCGGGCGAGGCAGCGGCGGCGGTTGCCGCGCACTGGCCTGCCGACGCCGCGGCCATCATTGCGCGCGCCGAGAAGGTGCTCGACGGGCGCCTGGACCTCCTGGGCTACGAAGGGCTCGACTACGGCTCGCCGCCCGACTGGCAACTCGACCCGGTGCTGGGGCGCCGCGCGGAGTCGGTGCACTGGAGCCGCGTCCGCTATCTCGATTCGTCCGAAGTCGGGGACCACAAGGTTGTGTGGGAACTGAACCGCCAGCAATACCTGGTGACACTGGCGCAAGCGTGGCTGCTGACGGGAGACGAGAAATTCCCCGCCGCCATTGCCGCGCACCTGCAGTCATGGATGGACGGCAATCCCCCCAAGCGCGGCATCAACTGGGCGAGCAGTCTCGAGGTCGGCTTCCGGGCCATCAGCTGGATCTGGACCCTGGCCCTGGCGGGAGACGCCCTGCCGCCGTCGCTGGTCCAGCGCTGCGCCGGCATGCTGCACGTGCATGCCAGGCACCTCGAGTCCCACCTCTCCACCTGGTTCAGCCCCAACACCCATCTTACCGGTGAGGCGCTCGCGCTGGTGTATCTGGGCCGTGCCCTGCCGGTCTTTCGGCGCAGTGAGCGGTGGCGTGAGACGGGACTTCGCATCCTGGAGGAAGAAGTCCGGCGCCAGATCCTGCCGGATGGGGTCTACTTCGAGCAG
>DAIMFY010000074.1:0-8971 GCA_036724295.1 Gemmatimonadales bacterium
ATGCCGCACGCGTCCCACGTCCCTCGTCCCGCGTCCCATCCCGCCCGTCCTGCCCGTCCTGTCCGTCATGACGTCTCCTTGCCCATAAAGTCCACCACCTTGACCGGTCCGAGGTGCAGTGCCTCGATGCCGGGCCGGATCTTCTTGATGTCGCCCACGATCACCACGGTCAGGTGCGATGGATCGAGATACTTCTCCGCGGCGCGCTGCACATCGGCGGCGCTCAGCGCCTGGATCTGCTCAAGATCCTTCGGAATCGTGCTGAGCGGAAGGCCGAAGGCATCGAGCGAACCCAGCCCTCCGGCCACCTGTCGGGTGGTCTCGAAGTCTCCCAGCGTGCCCAGGACCACATAGGAGCGGGCACGCGCCAGCTCTGCATCGGTCACCGGTGCGCTGCGAAGGCGCTTGAACTCCGAGAAGAAGACGGCGAGCGAGCTGTCGGTGACGTTGGTGCGCACGGCGGAGCTCGCCACGAAGGGGCCGGGAACCGGCCGCCAGCCGTAGCTCGAGTGGGCGCCATAGGTGAAGCCCTTCTGCTCCCGGAGGATCTGGTTGAGACGGGAGGAGAAGGAGCCGCCGAGGATGGTGTTCATCAGCGTGAGGGCGCCGTAATCGGGTGAACGGCGGTCCACGCCAGGCGTGCCGATCATGATCACGCTCTGCGCTGCATCGGGCTTGTCCACCAGGTAGATGGTGGTCGGCTTCGTGGGCGCTGCCGCAACGGACGACGCCGGCGCGAGCGGGAGTGGCGCCCGGGGCGCCCGCCATGTGCCCAGGGCCTTCGTTGCCAAGGCCCTTGCCTCGTCCAACGTGATGTCGCCGGCAAATATCAGCGTCGCGCGCGAGGGGTCGGACACTCGGCGCCAGAAATCACGGACCATGGCCGAATCGAGCACGACGGTGCTGGCGGAGTCACCCGAGATGGAATAGTGATAAGGGTGGCTGGACGGGAACACCGTGTAGCCGAACACGTCGGATGCCACCGACGCGGGCCGGTCGCGCGCCTGCAGCAGCGCCGCAATACGGAGATCGCGCTGGCGATTGACATCGGCGGCAGAGAAGGTGGGGCGCAGCAGTTCGTCGGCCAGGATCCCCATGGCATCGGCAATGGTGCGCTTGGGTGCGCGCAGCGACAGCGTGACGTCATCCCACGATGCGCCGGTCGAAAGCGAGGCACCCAGCAGCTCGAGCTGTGCGGCGAGCTGGAAGGCGTCGCGACCACCTGCGCCTTCGTCGAGCATGCCGGCTACAAAGGTGGCGAGGCCGGGCCGATCGCCATCGAGCCGGGCGCCGCCATCGATGAGCAGTGTGGCCTGGACCAGCGGCAGCTCCGTCATCGGGACCACCTGCAGCGTGAGCCCGTTGGCCAGCTTGGCCGTTTGGACCGCCGGCATCACCAGTTTGGGCGCCGGCCCCAGCGTGGGCGGCGTGGCGACGGCGGGCGCCTGTGCGTGGAGGGTGGAGGCGGCCAATGAAAAGGTGAGTACGAGGCACAGCCAACCTGGGCGCGAGACGCGGGATGCGGGACGCGGCCGTCGCGTCTCGTGTCCCGGGTCTCGTGTCCGCGCTCGCAGGCCGCCAGCGATGCTCGGGGAGATCGCGCGGCGATGGGGCGGCCGCAGGCCGCCGACTGCAGCAGGAGAGATCGCGTAGCGATGGGGCGGCCGCAGGCCGCCGACTGCAGCGGGAGAGATCGCGTAGCGATGGGGCGGCCGCAGGCCGCCCGTACACGGGCCTTGGAAGATTGTCTCGTCCGTCCCGTCCGTCTTGTCCGTCATGGTGTCGCCCTCCCTGCGGCCGCCAGATTCTGTTTGCCTTGTGGCACCACCGAGATGATGACGCGCGGGCCGGTGAGGTATTTCTGCACCACCCGCTGCACGTCGGCGGCGGTGACGCCGCGGATCCGGTCGAGGTCACGCTGGAAGCCGTCGGGTGTGCCGATAGCGTAGTAGTACTCGTTCAGCTGGTTGGCCTTGGCGCGCACGCTCTCGATGCCGTTCAGGAAATTGGCCTCGAGCGAGTTGCGGGCCTGCTCCAGCTCGCGCGCGGTGGGTCCTTCCGCGGCGAGGCGCTGCAGCGTGGAATCGATATCGTGCTGAAGTTCAGGAAGAGCGTGCCCGGGGCGCGCCGTCGCAACGACGCGGAAGTCGCCGTCGAGACGGGCGCCGTTCTGGTAGGCAAAGACATTGCTCGCGTCCTGCTTGTCGTAGACCATGAGCTTGGTGAGCCGGGAATTCTTGGCGCCGCTCAGGAGGTAGCCCACGACATTGAGCGGTGCATCGTCTTCATGCCAGCCCTTCACGGTATGCCAGGCGTAGTAGAGCCGCGGAAGCTGGACCCGGTCCTCCAGGATAAGACTGGTATCACGCTGAAGCGAGAAGGACGCGGGCACGGGACGCGTGATGGCCGGGCCGCGCGGGATGGCGCCAAAGTAATGCTCCACGATCCGCTTCACGCTGTCGGCCTTGACGTCGCCCGAGACGACGATCGCGGCGTTGTTTGGCGCGTAGTATTTCCGGAAGAAGTTCTTCACGTCCTCCAGCGACGCCGCCGAGAGGTCGGCCATCGAGCCGATGACGGGCCAGGAATAGGGATGGCCCTTGGGATACAGCATGCCTGGCAGGTGATCCTCCACCATGCCGTACGGCTGGTTCTCGTAGCTTTGCCGCCGCTCGTTCTTCACCACGTCGCGCTGGAGATCCACCTTGGCCGAGTCCATGGTGGGGAGCAGCCAGCCCATGCGATCGGCATCGAGCCAGAGCATGAGGGGCAGCGCGTTGGCGGGCCCCGCCTCGTAGTAGTTGGTCCGGTCCTCGGTGGTGGAGCCGTTGTTGTCGGCGCCTGCCGCTTCCAGCCGCCGGTCGAACTCGGGGTAGGGCGCATGCTCGGAGCCCATGAACATCAGGTGCTCGAAAAGGTGGGCGAAACCGGTGCGCCCCGGCTCCTCGTCGCCCGAGCCGACGTGGTACCAGGTGTTCACGGTCACCACCGGTGCCGAGTGGTCTTCATTGATGATCAGCGTGAGCCCGTTCGAGAGCGTGTCAATGACAAACGGAACGTGCAGGGGCGCGCCCTGGGCCGCGAGCGGCGGCGCGATGAGCGCCAGGGCGAGCGCAGTAAGACGGTGGACTTGCATCTCCTAACCTCAAAGCTCAGGTAAAAGCGCACGAACAAGTCAACGGTCGACGGTCAACGGTCAACAACAGCGGTGTCACTCTGAGGCCGCGAAGCGGCCGAAGAGGCGGAGCTGAACCGGAGCTACACCCCTTCGCTTCACTCAGGGTGACTTGTCGACCGTCGACCGTTGACCGTTGACCGTCATCACCAACTCCTGATCCACGCCACCGGCGCCTTCAGCGCCTCCCAGAACAGGAAGCGCAGCTCCAGGTTTGGATTTTCCGAGATGGGGCTCGACGGCGTGGGTGATGTGTACGCCGTGAGCGCCACGCGGCGGGCCTCGAACCGGAGCCGGCACATGTGGAATGGATCACTTACGAGCAGGACCGTGCCCAGGTTGCGCTGGTGCATCCAGGCTGCCACGTCGGTCATGGAGGCGTAGGTCGAGCGGCCGCGCGGCACCACGACGATGGCGCTGTCGGGCACTCCCTGCGCCAGCAGCCAATGGCGGCCCACCATCGCTTCGCTGGTGGTGTCACCCCGGCCCACCCCACCAGTGACGATGATCCGGGGCGTGAGGCCGTCGCGGAAGAGGCGCATGCCATGGTCCAGCCGGGCCCGGAGCACCGGAGAGGGGCGGCCGTTGTACTGCGCGGCGCCCAGCACCACCACGGCGTCGGCGGGATGGCGCTGATCCTGCTGGCTCACCACCAGCACCATCACCAGCCAGACAGTATAGAAGAGGCCCGCCGCCACCAGCAGGACGCCGGCGGCCTTGAGGACCTGACGCAGTGGATTTCGCACGCCGGAAGTTATGGCCGGCGTCGCCGACTGTCACCGCCTCAGGTCGAACGTCTCGTAGAGCCTGGGCACGTGGACTTCCTCGACGCCCTCCTCCTTGAGCAGCTTGGCCATCCCCTCGAGCGCGTCGGGATCGCCGTGGACGCAGAAGGCTCGCTTGACCGGACCGCCCAGCATGCGCACCCACTTGCGCAGCTCGTTCTGGTCGGCGTGGGCCGAGTAGCCATCGATGCTTTCCACCTCGGCGCGCAACTCCATCTCCTCGCCGAAGACCCGGATCTTCTTCTCGCCATCACGGATGCGGCGTCCCAGGGTGCCCTCGGCCTGGTAACCCACGAACAGGATGCAGTTGCGATGGTCGCCACCGTGGTTCTTCACGTGGTGCAGGATGCGGCCCGCTTCGACCATCCCCGAGGCGGAGATGATGATGGCAGGGCCGTTCAGCGTATTGAGCCGCTTCGAGTCCTGCACGTCGCGGGTGTAATGCACGGCGCTGAAGTCGAAGAGCGGCTGGTCGGCCTTCACCATGGACTCGTTGGTGTCGAAAATTTCCGGATGCATCCGGAAGACGGTCGTGCTCTCGATGGCCAGCGGGCTGTCCACGTAGATGGGCACCCGTGGAATCCGGTTGGTTCGCATCAGCCCGTGCAGGGCGTAGATGATCTCCTGGGTCCGTCCCACGGCAAAGGCCGGGATCAGCACCTTGCCGCCCCGGGCCACGACCTTGGCGATGATCTCTCCCAGCTTCTCCTCGGAGCCCACCGGCGACTCGTGGGTCCGGAGCGCATAGGTCGATTCGATGATGAGCGTATCCACCGGGCCGGCCGGCGGTTGCGGATCGCGGATGATGGGAAGCCCCCAGCGGCCGATGTCGCCGGAGAAGACCAGGCGGTGCGGCTTGCCCTCGGTGATGCGCAGCTCGACGCTGGCCGAGCCCAGGATGTGGCCCGCGTCGGAGTATTCCATCACCATGTTCCGGCGCAGGTGCTGCGGGCGATGATAAGGCACGGCAGTCATGAGCTCCTGGGTGGCGACCGCATCCCGCATGGTGTAAAGCGGTTCCGATTCGGGCGCGGCCTTGCCATGGCGCTGCACGTACTCGAAGTCCATCTCCTGGATGTGGGCCGAGTCGGCGAGCATGACGGCGCAGAGGTCGCGAGTGGCAGGAGTGACGTAGATGGGCCCATGGAACCCACGGTTCACCAGCAGTGGGAGCCGGCCGGTGTGGTCGATGTGGGCGTGGCTCACCACCACCATGTCGATGCGGCGGGGATCGAATTTGAGATCGTGATTGAGTTCAGCGGCCTGCTTGCGATGGCCCTGGAACAGGCCGGAATCGAGCAGCAGCCGCATGCCGCAGCATTCGAGGAGGTGCATCGAGCCGGTCACCTGGCCCGCGGCACCATGGAATGTCAGTTGAAGATCGGACATGGGAAAGAGGGGTTAGGGAATAGGGGATAGGGGATAGGGCGGAAGGACGGAAGCTTGTCTCTCGACCCTAGCCCCTGATCCCTTACCCCTGATCCCTGTCTACAATCATCTCGTGCCGAACAACCGGTCCCCCGCATCGCCCAGCCCCGGCAATATGTACCCGTTTTCGTTGAGTTGCCGGTCGAGCGCGGCCGCGAACACGGGAACATCGGGGTGCGCGGCCTGCATCCGGGCCACGCCCTCGGGGGCGGCGACGAGGCAGAGGAAGCGGATGCGCCGGGCGCCGGCCTGCTTGAGCGCCGCCACCGCTGCCACGGCCGAGCCGCCGGTCGCAAGCATCGGGTCCAGCACGAAGAAGTCGCGCGCCTCTTCGCCCGCCGGAATCTTGAAGTAGTAGTCCACCGGCTGCAGCGTGTCGTGGTTGCGGTAGAGGCCGATGTGTCCCACCCGTGCTGAGGGGATGAGCTGGGCAATCCCATCCACCATCCCCAGGCCGGCGCGGAGGATCGGCACCAGGGTGAGCTTCTTGCCCGCCACCTGGCGGCCCTCCATTCGCTCCAGCGGCGTATCGACCACTACCGGTTCGGTCGGCAGATCCTTGGTGACTTCATAGGCCATCAGCATCGCGATCTCGTTGACCAGCTGCTTGAAGTCACGGGTGCTGGTGCCCTTGTCCCGGAGCAGCGTGATCTTGTGCTGGATCAGCGGGTGGCCGAGGACGGTGAGGTTGGGGTGAGGACTCGGTGGCATGGGCGGAATATGTGGCAGGACGGGCAAGATGGGCAGGATGGGCGGGATGGGCGGGACTTACGCGGATTGGTACCGATGTGCAGTTTGGGCAGTGAGCTGTGAGGTTCGCGTAGTCCCTCGTCCCTGGCCCCTGATCGCTTACCCCTAGCCCCTACTCCCAATGCGCCTTCTGCTCGCAGTCGCCTTCGGCCTTGGCTTCGCCACGCCCGCCTCCGCCCAGAACCCCTTCAAGATCAAGACCGCCTCGAAGCCGGTCTCGGTGACCTCTACGGTTTCCGGCTCCATGACGGGCACCGCTCAATACGCCGCGACGAAGGACAAGTTCATGCGGCACAGTACCACCACGGGCAAGTTCTTCGGCAAGACCACCACGACCGAGAGCTGGTCGCTCTCCACGCCGGAGACCATCTACACCGCCAACCTGAGCGACAAGACGGGCCAGAAGACGCCCAACATGTTTCCCATCATGGCCAGGGAGTACGACCGGCTGGGCGGCGCCGAAAAGGCGCGCTTCGCCCAGAACATGGAAGACATGTCGCAGCTCTTTGCCCAGGCCTTCGGCGCCGGCGGCTTCGCGGGCGAGGACAAGGGCACCACCGCCAGCTACGCGGGCGAGACCTGCGTGGAACACACCTTCGGCTCCTTCTCTTCCTGTGTGCTCAAGGACGCACCGCAGATCCCGCTGCACGAAAGCGGCAGCATGTTCTGCGTCGACTTCGAGCAGACGGCGACCGCCGTGACCTGGGGCGACCCGCCCGCAGCCACCTTCGACCTGCCCGCAGGGATCACCTTCATGGAAGACTCGGCGGTCACGGCCCAGAGCGATTCGATGGCCCGGACCATGGTCCGTTATTTCGCGAGCCAGGAACTGACCGACTCGCTCGCCGCCGCCAGGGCCAGGTCGCAGGAGCAGCACGCCTCGGCCAGCGCCGGCAGCGCCCCGGCCTCCAGTCAGCAGATGAGCAAGGAAGACTGCGAGAAGCTCCGCGATCTCAACCTCGGCACCATGCTGGCCAATTCGTTCAATTCGGTTGTCTCGGAGGCGGTGAACGAAGCGGTACAGGAGAAGGAAGCCGAGATGAAGAACAAGGCGAAGAACAAGATCAAGTCGGTGATCAAGAAGCCGAAATTGTTCTAGGGCATGAGGCCTGGGGCATGAGGCTTGGGGGTCGCGAGTCGCGAGTCACGGGTGTTGCGTCCCCTACGCCCCACGCCCCACGCCCTATGCCGTATGCCCTATGCCCTATGCCCCAAACCTTGCCTCCCAGCGCATCTCCGCCCACTCGAAGACCAGCATCCCCTCGCCCGCGCCGGCCGGTTTGATGCTGATCGTGAACACCTCGACCGGCTCTGCCGTCATGAGGCGCTCCATCGGCACCGTGAGCACGTCCTGCCCCGGGTCGTGCTCCGTGCCCCACTGGCCCGTCTGCCGGTTGAAGATGAGCGACACGCCTGACGCTGTGGGCAGGGTCCACAAGGTGTAGGTACCCGCCGCGAGCGTGTCGTGCCCGAACTCCAGTGGCCGGTCGGTGCTGAATTGCGTCGCTGCGTTGGCACCGGTGCGCCACACCTCTCCCAGTGGCACGATCCCGCCAAAGACCTTCCGCCCTCGCATATGCGGCCGGCCATAATCCACCATGAGGCGCGCACCGGCAACTGTGGCATGCACCGTATCGCGAGGCGACATCTGTCCCAACGGGCCGGTCCTGGCTTCGGTCGCCGCGAACGTGTGCGCCAGCGCGACGACGTCAGCCGAGTCGCACCGGGTGACCCTGACCTTGACCGTGGTTCTGGCGCCGGAAAGCCCAAGGAGCCGGCCGGCGCTGTCCACCCGGGCTTCGAGCGGGTTGCCGTAGTAGTCGATGGCGACGCTGTCAGGTGCGATACGGGTCAGCGTAGTAGGCACCGCGCTCAGGACGCCGGGCAAGACCATGTCCACCGGCATGCTGTCCAGGCGCCGCCGGACCAGCTGCCGTATCATCTGGTCGTAAAGCGCGTAGGTGGAATTGAACATCGGCACGGCGCCGGGGCGGATGTGCAGTACGTAGCTTCGGGTGCTGTCGGCCTGGCGAAGCCGGACCAGGGCGCTGTCGCCGCGAATCTCGATGGCCGCCGACTCCAGCGCCGGAAGATCCAGCCGGTTGCCGGGCCGGCTCGACGCCTGGAACGCCGTCACCGTGCCATCCGGCCCGAGTGTCGCTTCATAATGAAGGAGACTCACCCTCGGCGCGCGAATGACCCGGTCGCCCACCAGGCGGTCCGCCGAGCGCGTGAACGACTCGACGGCGACCGTGTCGGTTCCGAGGCGGGTGATGAAGGCGGCGCGCTCTTGCGACAGGACGGGCGAGGCGGTCAGGAGGGACAGGGCGGACAGGACGGGCAGGGCGGGCAGGACGGACAAGACGGTCGAGAGGCGCATAGCGGGTTCCGGTCAGACTTCCAGTTTCACGAGCCGGCAGACAGCTTCGCTCTGGTGGCAGACGCTGGCCTTGAGCAGGCCGTGCGCCTCGGCTGGCGGCCGGGCCAGAGTCGCCGCGGGCGGGGCGGCAAAGTAGGCGGAATCGGCACTCAGGGCGGTGGTGTCAAACCGTACCACAGTCCCGTCCTCCAGTGTCAGTGTCGGGGTGTACTCGGCGCTGATCCGAGCCCCGGGTTCCACCAGGAGCATGAGGTGGACGCCACCGGGCGTCGGCTCGCGTCCGAGCCACAACGGCTGGCTGGCGGGGGGCGGCGGACTGCACGACAGGAGGAGTCCCAGGGCGGCGACTGATGGCTTCAGCATGGGTACAATTGTAAGGGGGAGGGGCGTATATTCCTCGCCCTTCGGCTAGGTAGCTCAGTTGGTAGAGCAGCGGACTGAAAATCCGCGTGT
>DAIMFY010000075.1:0-8893 GCA_036724295.1 Gemmatimonadales bacterium
TTCCGCCGGCGCGCGGTGGCATTGCGCGCGTGATGGACGAGATGGCCCGGCGCTACCCTGAAGGTGCACTCGTGGTGTCCACCGGCCGGGCGCCGGCGTCCGGGGCCGACGTGGCGCCGCCCGAGGTCGAGATCGACCGCATGCCCCTCCCGGCGCGCCAGCTGCGTGTCGTTCCCGGGCTCCTGCTCTGGGGCCGGCGCGTGGCGTCGCTGGCGCGCGAGCGCAAGGCCGGCTTCGTCTGGGCGGGATCGCTCAAGCCCGCTGCATACGTGGCCCGCTGGGCGCGTGAGCGCACCGGCGTCCCCTACGGCATCCTGGTGTACGGGAACGACTTGCTCACCTTGCAGCACCAGGTCCACCGCTCGCCCATCCAGCGCGTCACTGCAACCGCCCTCCTCCGGTCAGCGGCGGTACTGGTGGCCGTGAGCGAGTGGACGCGCGACCAGGCGCGGGCCCTGACTGGTGAAATGGGCGTGGATGTTCCCATCCGCGTGGTTCCGCTCGGGGCGGATCCGGTGCGCTTTCATCCGGACGTGGATGCGGCACCGGTGCGGCTGCGCCATGGCATGGCGGATGGCGCCTGGCTGCTCACCGTGGGAGCAAGCGCGCCGCACAAGGGCGTGGATACCGCGTTCCGGGCGCTCGCCGAGCTGAGGAAGGGCCGGCCTTCGCTCCGTTATGCAGTGGCAGGAGCGCGCCAGCATACCGAGGCGCTGCGGCGCCTCGCCGATGCCCATGGTGTTGCCGATCGCGTGGTCTTCATTCCCGACGTCACCGAAGCGGAGCTGCCCGGTCTCTACCGCGCAGCCGATCTCTATCTTGGGGTGTCACGCCGCGACGGCCGCAGCGTGGAGGGTTTCGGTATAGCGCTGGCTGAGGCGAGCGCCGCCGGCCTTCCGGTCATTGCGGGGCGCAGCGGCGGGATCCCCGAGCTGGTGCGCGACGGCGAGACTGGATTGCTGGTAGATCCCGAGCGCACCGGCCCGCTGGTGCAGGCGATCGAGCGGCTGCTGGACAATCCCCAGCTGTCGCGGCGTCTGGCCGACGCCGGCCGAGCGGAAGTGGAGCGGTATTACAACTGGGACCGGGTGATCGGGGAGCTGCGGGGGGTCGAGGAAGAATTCGGGCGCAAGGCTTAGGGCTTGGGGCTTGGGGCTTGGGGCTTGGGGGTCTCGCGTCCCGCGCCCCGGGTCTCGATCGCGCCTACCGGGCATTCCTGCACGATCCCGCCATCCACCGGTGACCAGATCTGCTCCGGTGAGATCGCCACTGCCTTGTCCCCTTCCATCTTGAACAGGGCCGGTGCGCGTTCCACGCAGAGGCCGCAGCCGATGCAGAGCGCGGGATTGACGCTGAGCTGGATCGAACTTCGCGGATGCACGCCCGGCGCCAGTTCGGCCAGTGCGCCGCTCACCCCGTCCAGTGCCTCCAGCGTGGCCCGCTTGCCCTCGGCGATCAGTTCGTCGGTGTGGCGAAAAGAGAACATCGGCACGTGGGACACTTCCGGCGCCACCAGGAGCACCGGCGGTCCCTCCCAGGTGCGGAGCGATGTGGCCAGCTGCGCCTGCATCATGATCTCGAGCGCGCGGATATAGGTGGCCGCAAAGCCGTTGGTGTCGGCGGCCGAGCGCTCCACGCCTGGTGGGGTGAGGGCAACGGCAATGATCGGGTTGGTGCTGAGCGAGGTGGCGATCCGCACTGGCAGGTTGTCCACCACGGCACCGTCGATGTAATAGCGGCCGCCGATTTCGCGGGGCGGGAAGATGCCGGGAAGCGCACAGGAGGCAAAGACGGCGTCGGAGAGCGCGGTTGTGCGGGTGCCTGGCAGCCCGAAGAACAGCTGTCGGCCCGAATGCAGGTCGACCGTGTTCACCAGCAGGCGCCGCCTCAGCGCCTCGAACGTCACGCCACCCACGAGGCTTGTCACCAGCTCCTCCAGCGGCTCCGCCCGGTAGATGGCCGGACTCCGCATGCGCTTGAACGCCATGTCGTAGTGCGCCACCTGGAACACGTTGCGGCGCTTGACGTGCAGCGCACGCACCGCCATCTCGCGGGTAGGCATGCCGCTGGCCCACGTCGCGCCGATCAAGGCACCCATGCTGGTGCCGATGACGAGCTGCGGCTCGATGTCGCGCTCCTCGAGCGCGCGCAGCACGCCGATATGCGCCAGCCCCTTGAGGCCGCCGCCACCCAGCACCAGCGTCACGGGCTGTCCCGTCATCCGCTTGCTCCACCATGATGATGAGGGCTTATTTGAGGTGTTCGCATGGCGCCTGCTGCCGGGCGCCATCATTCCGAATCTAATCTGCCCGGGAATGTCCCCCTCGCGACCCAGATCTCCCCTCCGCGAACGGCTGCGCCGGGATCGCTTCTTCCAGTTTGGCCTGGTGCTGGTGATGGTGGTCCTCATCGCCGCGATCTTCGCGCCCCTGCTCGCCCCGCACGACCCCTATTCGGGCGACCTGCGCAACGCGTACCTCCAGCATCCAGGGCCGCATTACCTGCTCGGTACCGACACGCAGGGACGCGACGTCCTGAGCCGGGTGCTGTACGGCGCGCGCATCTCGGTGAGCGTCGGCGTGATCTCGCAGGTTGTCGCCATTCTCCTTGGCGTCACGATGGGTCTGCTGGCCGGCTACTACGGCCGCTGGGTGGATGCGGTTGTCATGCGTCTCGCTGACATCACGCTTGCCTTTCCGACCCTGCTCCTGCTGATCGCCGTCGCGGCGGCGGTGAAGCCGTCGCTGCCAGTGATCTTCGTCGTGATCGGCGCGGTGGGCTGGGCCGCCATGGCGCGCATCGTCCGGAGCCAGGTGCTGGCGCTCAAGCGCACGGAGTTCGTGATCGCCGCCGAGGCGCTGGGCTCCCGTGACTGGCGCATCCTGTTCAAGCATCTCCTGCCCAATGTGCGGGCGCAGGTCATCATCGTGGCGACGCTGGGGATCGGTGGCGCCATCATGGCCGAGGCGGCGCTTTCGTTCGTGGGCCTCGGCGCGCAGCCGCCGACGCCCAGCTGGGGCGCCATGGTCGCCGATGGGCGCGACCTGCTTCGCACCGCGCCCTGGGTGTCGTTTGCGCCCGGCATTGCCATCGGCCTCGCGGTGCTGGGTTTCAATGTCGTAGGAGAAGTGCTTCGCGAAATCTTCGATCCCCGGCTCCGGAGCGAGCGATGACAGCAGCCCACTGGGACCCGAGAGCGCTTCGGGAATCCGAATTCTCCGAGCTGGGCGAGACCGTCTATCTCAACAGCGCCAGCACCGGCCCGCTGCCGGAGCGGTCGCGCCGCGCGCTCGAGATCTACAACAGGCAGCGGGGCGCGCCGCACCTCCTGCCCGATGACGAAGTGTTTGCGATGCTGGATCATTCACGCGCGCTCATCGCCCGGCTGCTGAACGCCGAGGCGGAGGAGATCGCGCTCACGCCCAACACCACCTTCGGCATCAATATCGCCGCCATGGGGCTCCCGCTCGAGCAGGGAGACGTGGTGGTGTTTTCCGAACGGGAGTTTCCTGCCAACGCCTATCCCTGGCTCTCGCTCGCCGACCGCGGAGTGGTCGTGGAACGCGTGCCGGTAACGGCATCGGGATGGCCCGATGAGGACCGGCTGGTGGAGCGGATGCACGATCCCCGGGTGCGGGTGGTTGCCGTGTCACTGGTGCAGTTCAGCAATGGCTATGCGGTGGACCTTGCCCGCCTCTCGGCCGAATCGCGGGCGACGGACACGTGGCTGGTGGTGGATGGCATCCAGGGGGTGGGTCAACGGCCCGTGGACCTGAAGCAGACACCGGTAGACGTGCTGGCAGTGGGCGGGCAGAAGTGGCTGCTCGGTCCGTGGGGCACCGGCTTCGCCTACGTCCGGCGCGAATTGCTGCCGTCGCTTCGACCACCAGTGATTGACTGGATGGCTTATGAAGGCACCGACGATTTCACCCGGCTCACCGAGTATGGGACCACCCTGCGCGACAACGCCCGGCGCTATGAGCTGGTCACCCTGCCGTACCAGGACTTCGACGCATTCAACCGCTCGTTGGAACTGGTGCTCGAGCACGGCGTGGCCGAGATCGAGGCGCACGTGAGAACGCTGCAGGAACCCCTCATCCGGTGGGCACGCGACCAGGGCGTGGAAATCACGTCCCCCCTCGACGAGCATCGCTCCGCGGTGATCTGCCTCGCGCCAGCCGATGCGCGCGCGAGCTACGATGCGCTCCGCGGCGCCGATGTGATCGCCAGCTTCCGCGAGGGCGGCATCCGATTCGCCCCCCACCTGTTCAACTCGATGGACGAGATGGAGCGGGTGGTGGAAATCCTGGACTCGGGACTCGGGACTCGAGACGCGCGTCCCGCGTCCCGCGTCCCGCGTCGAGGACCCTCGGCGACATGAGCACATTCCCCGACACCCTCGCCTCCGGCTACGGCTTCACCGATCCAGCTGTCACGCTGGGTGCCGCCATCGAGCACGGCATTACCCATCCCGAGCCCAAGGTGCGGCTCCCGCTCGCCATGCTCAACCGGCATGGTCTCGTGGCGGGAGCAACCGGAACGGGGAAGACCCGCACCCTGCAGCTCATGGCCGAGCAGCTCTCCAACGCGGGCGTGCCGGTGTTCATCTCCGACATCAAGGGCGACCTGCAGGGGCTGGCCGTCCCAGGTGAGGGCAACGCCAGGATCACCGCGCGCGCGGAGAACATCGGCTACGAGTGGAAGCCGGCTGGCTCGCCGGTGGAATTCGTCAGTCTCTCGGGAAAACTTGGCGCCCAGCTTCGTGCCACGGTAAGCAGCTTCGGCCCGCTGCTGCTGGCCAAGGTGCTGGAGCTCAACGAGACCCAGTCGAGCGTGCTCGCCATGGTGTTCAAGTACTGCGATGATCACGGCCTGCTGCTGCTCGACTTCAGCGATCTGCGCGCGGTGCTGCAATTCCTCACGTCGGATGAAGGCAAGGACGAGCTGCGCGAATATGGCGCGCTCTCGCGCGCCAGTGTCGGCGTCCTGCTCCGGAAGATGGTTCAGCTCGAGGAGCAGGGGGCCGAGCAGTTCTTTGGCGAACCCGAGTTTGACGTGCACGATCTCCTGGCAAGGGCACCGGACGGGCGTGGCATCATTACCTGCCTGGAAGTGGCTGACATCCAGGACAAGCCGGCGCTCTACTCCACGTTCATGATGTGGCTCCTGGCGCAGCTCTATCACACACTGCCGGAAGAGGGCGACCTCCCCAAGCCCAAGCTCGCCTTCTTCTTCGATGAGGCGCACCTGCTGTTCGACGACGCGCCCAAGGCCTTCCTCGACCAGGTGGAGCAGGTGGTGCGGCTCATACGTTCCAAGGGCGTCGGCATCTTCTTCGTGACCCAGACGCCCAAGGACGTTCCGTCGGACGTGCTCGCCCAGCTGGGGAACCGGGTGCAGCACGCCCTCCGAGCTCACACGCCCGACGACGAGGCCGCCCTCCGCGCCACGGCACGCACCTACCCGAAGACGGAGTTCTACGATCTCGAAGAAACGCTGACGACGCTGGGCACCGGCGAGGCCGTGGTAAGCGGGCTCGATCCCAGGGGCGTGCCCACGCCGGTGGTGGCCTGCCGGCTCATCCCGCCGGCCGCGCGCATGGACACGCTCACAGCGGAGGAGTTCAAGGCCGAACTCGCGCAATCGGACCTGATGCGCGAGTATGGCACGCCGGTGGACAGGGAGAGCGCGCGGGAGATGCTGGAACGGAGGGTCAACGGTCTACGGTCAACGGTCGACGAGGATCAGTCGACCGTTGACCGTAGACCGTCGACCTCGCGAAGCCGCAACCCGACCCGGGACTCCGCCATGCAGACGGCCACCAAGCGGATTCTCGGTGCCATGGGCACATCGGTGGGGCGCGCGGTAGGCAACGCCGTGGTCCGTGGCCTGCTCGGCGCACTGGGGGTTCACGCGACTCGGCGGACGACGCGGACGAGATCGTGGTTTTGACAGGGCGAGCAGGGCGAGCTTCGGCGCCCACGCCCCATGCCCTGATCTCTAATCCCTGATCTCCACCACCCGCTCCGTCCTCACCTCCGCTCCTGTCTCCTCATCCCGGATCACCACCGACACCTCGTGCAGCCCCGGCTTGAGCCTGGAGAGGTCAAGGATGAGCTGAACGTGGGTGTCCGGCCGGTCGGCCTCGCGGCTGAACTCGATGGCCACTCGGCCCTTTTCCGGCTTGCCGCGCTCGTGCAGCGAAATGGTCGTGTGGTAGGCGCGGCCAGGCACGCGACCATAGAGTTCGTAATAAATCGGAGCGGATTCGCCGCGGTGATAGGCGCCGGTCACATTCACCAGGAACGGATCCCCGTCGTTCTCCCACATGACCCCGCCGTGCTCCTCGCCCAGCACAACATCACTGATGCTGAACTCGGATGGCTGAACCACGGCGTTGCCCCACTCGGCGGCACTACCGGAGGTCACTGTCGGGTTGAATACCGCGGCATGGGTCAGGTAATGACCCGCGCTGACCGGGAGCTCGGTCGTGAAGCCGAGGAAGTCGTTGGGACCGAACGGCACGCGCCGGCCGAAGGTCCGGACCGTGTCCGAACGGGCCAGCTTGCCGGTGAACGTGTCGACCGCGGTGACCCGGATGTGCAGCGGCCAGGTGATCCATCCGTCCCGTCGCGATGCGAGCGAGTCCAGTCTGGCTCCCGGGATCGCCGTGGTGACGAGCAAGCGGGCGTTGCCACGGTAGGCGCTGCCCACGGCGTACACCTGCATCAATGCGTCGAGCTGATGCGAGAACAGCAGCGTGTAGCTGTCGGTTCGGACTGCGGTCTGCACATCTTTTTGGCTCTGGGTGAGCATCGGCTGCACCAGCGGGGAGCAGAGGAGGTTCGTCGCATGCGGCAGCCCGTTGTTGTACGCACGGTACATGTGCGCGGCGTGATCGTAGATGGGGTCGAGTTCCGCGAGATAGGGCGCGAGGCCAACGGGAAGAGTGGGTGAGAGCGTCATCGGGCCGAGAGCGCTTTCCATGCCTGGAGGCGCTGCCGGCGTGGCGCTCGTGCCCGGGAGGAAGTAGTAGGCGCGCGCTCGTCCCTGAATCCAGTACACCCAGACCGCGGAGCGGCGAGTCTGGTCCGACCCAGGGTTGGAGCTCGCGGCGAAGGTGGAGTCGAACTGGCTCGGTGCACCTGTCGGAACCCTGACGCCGGTGTCGGCGAGCAGCGGCTCGGCGGCCATGCCCCACGCGGGTGCGCCGTGCCGCATGTAGATGATGGCGCGATGGTCGAGCACCGCCTCCTCGTTTCGCGCGTCTTCGATCCGGCTTCGGTCGTCATTCAGCACGATTTCGTTGAGACTGTCCGGCACACTACGGCTGCAAGGAATTCCCAGGCCCGTACCCCAGACCCTGAGATACGCCGACCGACGCTGAGGCACTTCCACCCGGAAGTTCCGGTATACGAAGGCCCAACGCCGCAGGTGATCCTCCAGCCGGTCGCCTGGCGCGCGGAGGGAGAGTGCGTCGCGCTTCTGCCAGAAGCGGGAGAGCCAGGCGCTCACTGAATCACGGGGCAGGGCGTCGAACGCGCCAAGTTCACGGCGAGTAGCCACCCAGGCGAGGTCATTGCGATAGCGAGCGCGTGCCGAGTCGCCCAGCTGGCTGGCCCCTTCACGGTAGAGCTCGGCGGCCCGCCCCAGTAGTGAATCGCCTGCCAGCGAGCGTGCCTGCTCCAGCCGTGCTATGCCCGGGTCGCCACCAAGCTCGGCATAGCGACGGAATGCGCGTGCAGCATCCGGATAGCGCAAGGCGGTTCGATCAGTGTATCCCAGTGCGAGTTGCACCAGCGTATCACCGGGCCAGTGAACCGCGGCGCGGAGAACGGCGCGGCTGATGGCTTCAGGCTGCTCCCGGTCGCGCTGCATCGCGGTCTGGCTCACGGCAAAGCGAAGCCCGGGCTCGAACATCGAGTCCCGGGCGAAGGTCTCCTCGAGGCTTCGCCAGAATCCCTGGCGGTAGCTCTCGCCGGTAAACTGGCCGCCGAGCACCGGCCGGGAAATGGCGCCGTCTTCATCGAGCGCCAGCTTGGCGAGGGCCAGTCCGAAGCGGGGCCATGGCCAGGCTGGTTCGCGGACGCGCGCCTGGTCGAAGTCTCGGAGCGCATCGAACAGCGCGTCACGATCGTTCTGCGTCTTGCCGGCCTTGAGAAGCTGGAGTCCCTGCTGGATGAGTTGGGTGGGAGTGGAGGCCGAGGCGGTAGAGTCGAGCGTACCCTGCGCGAGCGCCAGCCGGTCAGCCGGTGACTGGGCCCGGAGTGGGCTCGCGATCGGCAGTGCGAGCAGCGAAATGGCGAACTGATACACTCGCATGGGTGATCCTCCGAATCCGCGCGGCCAGCAACCAGCAGCCTCAAGCCCCACGCCCCACGCCCTATGCCCTATGCCCTATGCCCCATCACCACCATCACGTAATTCTTCTTCCCCTTCCTCAGCAGGATATACTGCCCGCTCTGCAGATCCGCGACCGTCAGCCTCCGCGAGACATCCTGCTCCTGAACATCATTCACCGAAAACCCGCGCCCCTGGATCCCGCGGCGGGCGTCTGCTTTGGAGGACGCCAGACCGGCGCGCACAAGGACATCCACCAGCGGGAGCCCGGCCTCGAGCTCGGCCGACGTCGCCTCGCAGTTGGGCATCGTGCTCGCCAGCTCCGGGTAGTCTGCCGGTGCTCCATCGCCACCGAAGATGGCGCGGCCGGTGCGCGCCGCGCGCTCGGCCTCCTGCGCACCGTGTACCAGCGTCGTGACCTCGCCGGCCAGCCGGCGCTGGGCCACCCGCTTCGCGGGATCGATCTCATGGTCCCGCACGATCTCGGCAATTTCATCGAGCGGCAGGAACGTGAAGAAGCTGAGCCAGCGCGCCACGTCGCGGTCGTCGGCGT
>DAIMFY010000076.1:0-6923 GCA_036724295.1 Gemmatimonadales bacterium
TCGTCTCCAGCACGATCGGGAACGACGGGTACTTGCTCGCGACGGCGAGGAGCTTACCGCATGGAATGGACTGGTGCCGGCGGCGGCCGGCCGGCTGGATCCACGCCGCAGTGCCTCGCCCATTTCAGCCAGCTCACTCGAACTGCTCTCGTCCTGTCCCCTGGCGTGGTTCTATCGCTACGGACTCGGTATCCGGGCGCCGGACGAGATGGAGTATGACGGCGACCAGTGGCTCGGGCCGCTGGAGCGAGGCCTCCTCCTGCACACGCTGTATGAGACGTTGTGCAGGGAATATCGGGAGCGGCCACAGGAGCTGCTGGATGAGCCGGCACGAGCGCGCGCAATCAGCATGGCCAACGAGCTGCTGGCGCGGTACTGTGCCGACGTGGCGCCACCCAGTGTGGCGGTGTATGAGTCGGAAGCGCGGGAGATCCGCGCATCCGCGCTCGCGTTCCTTGATGGCGAGCGCGGTAACCTGCGCGATGGACGCACCACGTGGAAAGCCTTCGAGCTCAAGTTCCCGGCTGGTTCGAGTGTGCGGTTCCCGGCAGGAGGCGGCTCCATTCCCGTCGCCGGGCGCATTGACCGGGTTGACAGCACGCGGGATGGCAAGCTCGTCGTCATTGACTACAAGACCGGCAAGCCCGACCGATATGAGAAGGACAAGCGGACCGGACCATTCAAGGGCGGACGCTACCTGCAGCCCGCTATCTACGCCGTGGCAGCACAGCACCAACTTGGTGCCGACGTAGCCCGCTTCGAGTATCGCTTTCCCACCTTGCGTGGCGAAAATCGCGACGTGCATTACCACGCGGACGAGCTTGCCGCCGCCGCTGGCATCGTGGATGGCCTCATGCGCTATGTAGAGCAGGGGCTTTTCCCGCCCACCAACGAGGCACACGACTGTACCTACTGCGATTACGCGCCGGTGTGCCGGGCCAGCACCGATGATCACCACAAGACCTCGTCGCCCCGCGCCGAATGGGCCGGGCAGCATGCGGAGTCGATGGATGCATTCCGCGAAATGCTGGCGCGGAGAAGCCGCAAATGACACGAGTGGTCACCGCTGACCAGCCCGACCGCGACCGCATCAAGAGCGACCTGGATACCAACCTCCTGGTCGAGGCGGGAGCGGGCTCGGGCAAGACCACGGGACTGGTGGAGCGGATGCTCGCCCTCATCGCCCGCGGCACGCCGGCGGAGCAGATCGCGGCGGTCACGTTCACGAGAAAGGCCGCCGCCGAGTTGCGGGAACGGTTCGAGGAGCAGCTCGAGGCACGCGGTCTCCCTGGACGAGACCTGACCTTCATCGGGACCATTCACGCCTTTTGCGGGCGGCTCCTGCGCGAGCATCCGCTCGAGGCGGGGCTGGATCCTTCCTTTGTGGAGGTGGATGAAGAGCAGTGGCCGGTAATGGTGCAGCAGTTCTGGCGTCGCTGGCTGGAGCGGTTGCGTTCGCAAGCCGATGCCTCGCTCGAGGCGGTCATCGATCTCGGCGTGGATCCGCGCGACCTCGCGTCCGGTTTTGCGGCCTTCGTGACCTATCCCGATGTCACGTTTCCGTCGGCCGACGTCGCAGCGCCGGATCCGAGGCCATGCAGGGAGGCGCTGGCCGCGCTCATGGCGAGAACCACCGGCATGATGCCAGGCGAGCAGCCGGAGAATGGGTACGACGCCCTGCAACGCACCTGCCGGAAGCTGGGCTTCCTGCAGCGCACCCAGGACTGGGATCACCTGCCAACCTTCGCCGCAGCCGTGGCGCTGCTCAGCGCCAAGGCATGCGGCGTGACCCAGAACCGCTGGGCCGACAAGCAGGAAGCCAAGGCGCTCGCTGAAGACTGGGCCGCATTTCTTGCTGGCGAAGCAGCGACACTGCTCACGCGGTGGCGGGAGCACTGCTATCACCCGGTCATGACGCTCCTCGCGCGCGGCGCTGGCGAGTTTACCCGCGAGCGCATGCGGGCCGGCACCCTGGGATTCGGCGATTTGCTGGTGGGCGCGTCGCGCATGCTGCGCACCAGCACGCGTGCTCGCCGCACCCTGGGCGAGCGGTTCCGCCACCTTCTGGTGGATGAATTCCAGGACACCGACCCGATCCAGGCCGAGATCTGCTTCCTGATGGCGTCGGAGCCGGGCGAGGGTGTGGACTGGCGCCGCGTCACCCTGCGCCCTGGCGCGCTCTTTGTCGTGGGCGATCCCAAGCAGAGCATTTACCGGTTTCGCCGGGCCGACATTCAGACCTACGAACTGGTGAAGCGACGGATTGCGGAGCAGGGTGCGGTGCTTCGGCTCACCAGCAATTTTCGCTCGGTGCACCCGGTTGCCACGTTCGTTGATGCCCACTTCACCACGCATTTTCCCGCCGAGGGCTCACCGGTGCAAGCGCCATTCGCGCCGCTCGCCACCGTGCGCGAACCCGAGGCGGCAGACGGGGTCTTCTGCTACGCGCTCACGCCGCCGCCCAATGAGAAGGAGCGTGTGGGCAAGCCGGAGATTCTCGCCGAAGACTCTGCTCGCGTTGCCTCGCTCATCGCGGAGCGGCTCGCGACCGGCGCCTACAAGCCATCGGAGTTCCTGGTGCTGGCGCTCAATCTCGCTTCGCTGGCGTCGTACGCGCGGGAACTTTCAGCGCGCAATGTTCCGGTGAGTGTCACCGGTGCACCCTTGCCACAGGAAGAGGAACTGGGCGAACTGCTCGTGATCCTCCGCGCCCTCGCCGATCCATCCAATGCCGTGGCCGTCGTGGCCGCGCTGGAAGGGCTCTGCTTCGGCCTCTCGACTGCGGATCTCGACGCCGGACGCTCGGCGGGCCTCACATTTTCCGCATCTGAACCACCGACGGCAACAGATACGCCATGCGGGCAGGCACTCGCCACGCTGCATGAGTGGAGGCAGCTCTCTCGGCGGCTTGCGCCGGACCTCCTCGTGGAGCACCTGCTCGACGCCACCGGGCTTCTGCCCTATGCGGCGGGACTCGCGCTCGGAGACGCGCGCGCCGGCGCCCTGCTTCATCTGGTTGAGTTGCTGCGGCGGGAGAGCGCCGCGACTGGACTCGCGCTGCCAGGCGCTGTCAGCCTCATCGAGATGGCGCTTGAGAGTTCGCGCGCCGAAACTCCGCTCCGCCCCGGGCGGCGCGAGTCGGTCCGCGTCATGAACCTGCACAAGGCCAAGGGGCTGGAAGCGCGGGTGGTAATCCTGGTGGCGCCGGTGAAGCAGACCGAGCATGCCCCCTCGGTGCACGTCGCGCGCGGCGAGGATGGCGCGGCCACGGGCGGCATGGTGATCGCGTGTGGCGATGTCATTCTTGGCCAGCCGACCGGCTGGGACCAGATGGCCGCACGCGAGACGGAGTTCATGCGCGCGGAACGCCAGCGGCTCCTCTATGTGGCCGCGACGCGCGCCGAGCGCGAGCTGATCGTGTCACAGCTCGTGGTACAGCTCAAGACCAGGCAGGCGGAAGACAACTCGTTCTGGCAGCCGCTGGCCGGCGCGCTTGCGGCGCATGCCGCTCCCATGTCGCTGCCGCTGGACCAGCCATCGGGCAGGGCAGCGCCAGTGGAGACGGGAGCGGAGATCAGCGCCCGCGCAGCAGCGGCGCGGAAGGCTCGCGCGGCGGCAGCGACGCCGGGCGTCCGTCTCACGTCCGTGACTCGCACGCTTCGCGAGGCGCGCGAAGACATTCGGATGAACGGCGGGCAGGGACGCGGGGCCGGCGCTCGCTGGGGCCGCCTCATCCACCACGCCCTCGAAGCGATGGGGCGGGGGCGGGAGGGCATCGCGCTCGAGCGCTATGTGCGCGCACTGGCCCAGGAGGAAGAACCCGGGGCGGCGCCGGAGTTGATCGAGGCGACGGTGACGCGCGCGCTCGCCCTGCTGGCGCAGGTGCGACAGCAGCCAGCATGGGCGCTCCTTTCCTCGGCGGGAACGCGCGCGTTCGAGCTCCCGATCTTCGAAATCGGTGATGACGGGGGCGTTGAGCTCATTACCCAGGGCATCGCCGACGCCGCCGAGCTGGTCGATGGCGAGTGGGTGGTGTTCGACTGGAAGACCGACCACGCGGACGAGGCCACGTGGGCACGGCGCCACGACGAATACAGCCGGCAGGTGAAGGCGTATGCGCGCATGATCGGCGCCCGCGCCGGCGTGCCGGCTCGAGGTGAAATCATCCGGGTGAAGGAGTCGTGATGGCAGGGAGCAAGCTGCAGCGATGGATGGATCTCCTGGCGGCGCTGCTCCGGCGCCATTACCCCGTCACCTTCGACGAAGTGCGACAGGATGTGCCCGCCTACTCGGGCGGCACACCGGATACGGTGCGCCGGATGTTCGAGCGCGACAAGGACGACCTCAGGCAGTTTGGCGTCCCCATCGAAACCGTGACGGAAGACGGCGAGGTGCGCGGCTATCGGCTGCGCACCCGCGATTTCTACATGCCCTACCTCGCGGTCGTGGACGCCGAACGCCGCACCGAGCCTGCCCGGGTGGACCGGGACGGGTTCCGCGGTCTGGAATTGCTGGCCTTCACTTCCGATGAGCTGGCGGCCATCGCCGACGGCGCACGGCAGGTGCTTCACCTGGGCGATGACGAGCTGGCCGACGACGTGCGCTCGGCACTGCGGAAGCTGGCCGTGGATCTCCCGATGGATGGAGTGGAACAGGCGTCCAGCAGCGTGAGCGTGGTGCCGCCCACGGCGCGGCATGACGACGTCGTGCTGGACGTGCTGGCCTCGGCCATGGAGCGGCAGAAGCGCGTCAGTCTTGACTACGCCTCGGTGGCTACAGGCGCTACGGCACGCCGCACGCTGGAGCCACTGGGACTCTTCTTCCTGAGCCATCACTGGTATCTCGCTGCGCGGGAGCCGGGCGAGGAGCTGGTGAAGAACTTTCGCGTAAGCCGCATATCCGGTGCTGAGGCCAATCACACCAGGCCCGGCACGCCCGATTTCGAGCGCCCAGCGGACTTCGATCTGCGCCAGCACGCGCGCCAGCGCAATCCCTGGGAGCTGGGCGACGGCAGCGGGATGGATGCCGTGGTTTCCTTCACCAGTCATTCCGGCGCGGCCGACGCCGCGTTGCTGCTGGGCGCCGAGGTGCCGGGCCAACCGTCGCAGCGACGCTTCGAGGTGCGCCGGCTCGATGCGTTCGTGCGCTGGCTGCTCCCACTCGCGGGCCAGGTCGTGCCCGTCTCGCCGCCTGAGCTGGTGGAAGCGTGGCAGGATGCCCTGCGCGATACCCTCGCCCTCTACGGAGGTGCGGCATGAGCCACACTGCGGCCGACCAGCTCCGGCGCGTCCTGCTCCTCGTTCCCAAGCTGGCCGACGACGAGAACCATGACATCAACGAGGTCGCATCCCTGCTCGGTGTTGATCGCGCCACCCTGCTTCGGGACGTGCGCTCGCTGGCCGATCGCTTTGACGATCCTGGCGGATTCGTCGCCGGGGTCACCATCACCCAGGATCATCAGGTGGTCTCCGTGCACGCGAGCCACTTCCTGCGCCCCATGCGCCTGACCATGAGCGAGCTTGCCGCCCTTGAGCTGGGACTCGCCATGCTGCGGGGATTGCGCCCGCCGGAAGAGCAGGCGGTGGTGGATGGCGCGCGGGCCCGCCTGCGCAAGGTCCTGGCGGAGCTGCCGGATAGCGCCGAGCCGCCGGCGCTTCGCTCGGCGAGTCTCGGCGCGCTCACCCCTCGGCTCCGCGCCACGCGCGAGACACTGCGGCACGCCACGCGCGACCATCACAAGGTCCGGATCGCGTACCAGAAAGCTGACGCCACCTCGCCGGGCGAACGGGTCATCTGTCCCTACGGGCTCATCTTCTCGCGCGGGACGTGGTACCTGGTGGCGCACTGCGAATCGAGTGCGGGGCTCAGGGTCTTCCGGCTGGACCGCATCACCGAGGCCGAGCGGCTGCAAGGCACCTTCGACGTGCCGGAGGAAGAGGTGCTGGCGACGGTGGTGCGCGATGGCCACGTGTTCCACACCGAGGATCCCGTGGCCAGCGTCACGATCAGGTATTCACCGGCGGTGGCCGGCTGGATTGCGGAACGGGAAGGTGCAGCTGTTGCCGCCGACGGCTCGCTGACGCGGGACTATCCCCTGGCGGACACGGATTGGGCCGTACGGCATGTGCTGCAGTACGGCCCGGAGGCGGAAGTGATTGCGCCGGAGGAAGTAAGGGAGGCGGTGGTGGGAAGACTGGTAGGGATCAGGGATTAGGGGCTAGGGGGCAGGGCGGAAGGATGGAGGTCCGTCTCGCTCAACCCTAGTCCCTAACCCCTAATCCCTGGCCCCTATCCCCACGCCTCTTCCACATCCTTCGTCGCCTGCTTCAGAATCTCCGCCACCCTGGCGAGGGCGGGGTCGTCGGGCCCGCGGCGCCAGGCGGTGCCGAAGGTGGTCTTCGCAAGCCGGCCGAAGGTGCGATGCACGTCGCCCATGGCGCCGCCGGCCACGTCGCGCACCGTCTCCTTGACCCGGTCCACGATCTCTTCGATCAAGTCCCGGTTCTCCGTGAGGTACGCGTCGCCCTCCGGGGTGACGTGGTAGACCTTCTTGCCGTCCACCTCTTCCACCCGGACAAGGCCCTCGTCCTCCAGCATCTGCAGCGTCTGATAGACGGTGCCCGGCGAGGTTGAATAGGTACCCGCCATCTTCTCTTCCAGCGCCTTCATCACCTCGTAGCCGTGCATCGGCTTGTCCTTGAGCAGGCGGAGGATGATGAACTTCACCTCGCCCGACTCGAACATCTGCCGGCGCCGCCGGCCTCGGCCGCCCCTGGGCCGTCCCCAGTTGCCGAAATTGAAGGGGAATTCGGCGTTGAAGGGCCCGAAGCCCCAGTCATTCTGTGAGTTACGCATTTTTCGGTGTCTCCAGTATATCGTGCGATGTTACGTACGATATATCGGAAGTGGTCGAGGGTCAAGGG
>DAIMFY010000076.1:7023-8874 GCA_036724295.1 Gemmatimonadales bacterium
CCGCCTTGCCCACTCCAATCACGCCGGTACATTGAATTTCGTCTCCCTCCGGAAACCCTCATGACCGCCACTGCACGGCTTCTCCCGCTGCTGCTTCCGATTGCTGTTGCTGCCTGCGGCGATGCCGCCGGCGCTGCCACCGCCACCGTCACCGACAGCGCTGGTGTCCAGATCGTTACCAGCACCGCGCCCGCGTGGGCCGATGGTAAGGGCTGGGTGATCGATTCTGTTCCCTCCCTGGACATCGGCGGCAGTGATACCGACCAGAACTACGACTTCGTGCAGGTGTCGGGCGCGGTCACGCTGAGTGATGGGCGCATTGCCGTCCTCAACTCCGGGACCAACGAGGTGCGCTACTACGACTCCGCTGGGACCTGGCTCTCATCGAGCGGACGGGGCGGCGAGGGGCCCGGAGAATTTCGAAGCCCGTTCGTGTTGTTCAGGGCCGCGGGTGATACACTCTTCGTATATGACTACCAACTGCGACGGATGGCTCGACTGGCGCCGGATGGTTCATTCCTGCCGCCCTTGCCCGCGAGCGCAGAGGCCAGGGGACTGCTTCTTCCCTTTGCCCGGCTGCGTGATGGCTCGTGGGTCGCAAGCGGACTCACCATCATCGGTGGCGAATTGACATCGGGGGCCCATCGCCCGTCGGAGCCGCTCGTTCACCTTGCAGACGACCTTGCCGTACTGGATACCCTGATTGTGCTGCCGGGTTCCGAGACGTGGGTCGAGAGAGGCACGAGTACCGGCGGTGCCCGCATGATCGGCATGCGAATGCTGCCGCTGGGCCTGGCATCGTCCTTCACGGTCGGCGACTCACTCATCTTCGCGGGTGACCAGGCGCGTTACGAAATTGGTGTCTACCAGCCCGACGGGACGCTGGTGAGGAGCATTCGTCGCTCAGGAGGGAGGCGGGAAGTGACCGCCGCCATGCTCGATCAGCTCAAGGCAGATGAACTGGCGAATGCGCGCGACCATGATCAGGCACTGGCGAACTGGGAACAGATGCCCAAGCCGAGCGAGCTGCCAGCGTTTGGCGAGCTGGGGCTGGACGCTGATGGTAATCTCTGGGTAGCACGCCCGAAGGTGCTGCGGTCAGACACCACGATTGCCGACGTGTTCGATCCGGATGGCAAGTGGCTCGGCCCGGTCACGATCCCGCCAGGTTTCAAGCCGTCGGAAATCGGGCACAATTACATGCTCGGTGTCTGGAAGGACGACGTGGGGCTGGAGCATGTGAGGAGATATTCGATAGACGGGAAGACGGGAGGGCGGGAAGGCGGGAAGAAGTAAGACGGGATGGCGGGAAGCAGTGGACGCGGGGCATGCGTCATTGCGAGGAAGCGCCGCAGGCGCGGACGAAGCAATCGGGTAGCCTTAATCGGGATGTCGGCGACCCGATTGCTTCGCCCCTTCGGGGCTCGCAATGACGCGTCGACCCTCGACTCTTCCTCCCGTCCTCCCGCCTTCCCGTCTTCCCGCCTATCGCATCACTGTCAGCATCCCGCTTTCCGCATAGCGCTCGCCGGCGCCGGCGCCGACGGGTGCTGCTTCGTCGAGGTGGGCCATGTCGGCCTCGCTGAGCTCGATGTCAGCGGCGGCGGCGTTCTCTTCCAGGCGACTGATCTTCGTCGTTCCGGGAATCGGCACGATGTCATCGCCACGGTACAGCAGCCATGCGAGGGCAAGTTGTGCGGGCGTAGCTCCCTTTTCGGACGCGAGACTCGAGACGCGAGACACGAGGTCCATGTTGCGATCCAGGTTCTCACCCTGGAACCGCGGGTGGCGCCGGCGTGAATCGTTCTCCGCGAGCGCTTCGACATCCGTGATCTTTCCGGTCAGCAATCC
>DAIMFY010000077.1:0-8729 GCA_036724295.1 Gemmatimonadales bacterium
TCCTCATCGCCGAGTACGGTGTGCCCTCGAGCCGGGGCGATGCGCATATCCAGCCCCAGGGATGGGACCATGGCGGGCACGATGAGCAGGCGATGGCGCAGATCGATGCCCGGCTGACGCGCGACCTGCATGCGGCAGGGACGGCAGGCGGGCTGATCTTTGCCTGGATTGACGAGTGGTTCAAGCGCAACTGGGTGGTGACCGACTTCGAGCTCCCGGTCGAGAACAACCGGCGCTGGCTCAACGTGATGGACGCGGAGCAGAATTACGGCCTCATGGCCATGTACGCGGGCGATTCGGCGGGCCGGCCAGAGCCGGGAGGAGACACGGAGCGCTGGCGCGGGCTGCCGGTCGTGGCGCGCGGCGATGGGACGCTGAAGGCGCTGCATGTGGGGAGTGATGCGGCATACGTCTACCTGGCGGTCGAGGTCACGAGTCTCGGGTCTCGGGTCTCGGGACTCGCGACCCGTGACCCGCGACTCCAGATCGCGATCTCCACCTACCGCGACTCCGTGGGCCAGCATCGCCTGCCACACACCGGCGTCACGTCGCCGATCGGCTTCGAGTTCCTGGTGGACCTGCCCTCGCCTGACAGCGGCTCGATCAGGGTACTTCCGGAGTACAACCGTTACGCACCCATCGCCGACCCGAAGACGGGCGACGACCTGGGCCGCTTCTATCAGCGGCCCATCACCATTCTTAACCGCACCGACGGACAGTTCGACCCGATGTTCGTCATCACCAACCGGGCACGCTTCGGGCGAGACGGCACATTCTTCCCGGCGCAGGGCGTGGATCGTGGCCGGTTGCGTTTCGGCCGAGCGAGCGCATCCACGCTGGCCGACTGGTATCTTGATCGCGAGGCGGGGTTGCTGGAGATCCGCCTCCCATGGGACCTGCTCAACGTGAGCGACCCCTCGTCGCGGACATTGCTCTACGAGCGCAGCGCCACCGGCGACTTCGGCACCGTGACCGCCGGCGACTTCCGTTTTCTGGTGGTGACGAAGGACGGTGCCACAGGTGCCGTGACAACGCTGGGCCCGTCGCGAGGCTGGCGGTGGGAAGGCTGGAACGATCCCGCATGGTTTGCCCGGCTCAAGCCGGCGTATGATTCGATGACTGCAACGTGGGGAGCCATTCGATGATGCGACGGCTGCTGGCCCTGGTGACACTCATGCTCGCGTTCGTCGCGTCACTCTCGGCGCAGGCGCCCGAGGGCGACCAGCTCTGGGAAGCGGGGAGTTTCGACCAGGCGAGACAGGCCTACGAACGGGAACTGGCCACCAATCCCCGGAGCGTGCACTCGCTCTACCGGCTCGGCGTGCTCGCGTCGTGGCGTGGCGATCTCGACTCTGCCCTGACGCTCGCCGCCACGGCTCGTTCCATCGAGCCCAACGACCCGGACGTGCGCCTGCTGCAGGCGCAGGTCCTCTCCTGGCAGGGGAAGCTGCCCGCCGCGCTCGCGCGCTACGACTCGATCATCACGGACAACCCCGATCGGCTCGACGCACAGGTGGCACGGGCTCGCGTTCTCGCATGGGCCAGCAGGTTTGATCAGGCCGACAGTGCGTACGCCGGCATCCTCCAGCGCGATCCAGGCAATCCCGAAGCGCTGGCCGGCCGAGCCGAGGCAAGCGCCTGGCGCGGCGACCTGGACGGCGCCGAAGCGCTGTATCGCTCGATACTCGCGGCCGACAGCAGCAACACCGCCGCTCGGCTTGGACTCGCCACGGTGCACTTCTGGCAGGGACGCTCCGCGCTGGCGCGGCGTGAGCTCGACCCCGTGCTCACGACTGACCCGAACAATCGCGACGCGCAGACCCTCGACAGGTCCATCCGGCTGGCGCGTCGCTCGTTCGTGGAGCTGGCCAGCGGCTGGAACAACGATTCCGACCACAATACCACCTGGTGGCAGTCGGCCATGGTGACGGTGCCGGTGACAGACCAGCTGGCCGTATTCGGCGGTGTGGGCCTCCAGGAAAGCCACGACCCGATCCGGAGCGCCGACCGACAGATGGCGGAAGCAGGCTTCCGGCTAGGCTTGGGCAAGCTAGGCATTACCGCGGCAGCGGGCGCGCGCCGGCTTCAGCCCGAAGGTGGCGGAGACCGGACCTCGGCGTCGTATCGCGGCGCCCTGACATACAAGGCAACGCCGCGCGTCGCATTCGGTGCTGGATACGCTCACCACGCATTTGACGAAACCGCGCAGCTGATCGCGAGCGGTCTCGACATGGACGAGGCCGAAGCCAACGTTGACCTGGGCCTCACGCGGTCAACGACGCTGACGCTCGGCGGTGGCGGGGCCTGGTTCAGCGATGACAACTCGCGCTATCACGTGGTTGGCGCCCTCATGCAGCAGCTGCCACTGAATTTCTTTGCCGGAGTCTATGGAAGGCAGATGGGCTACGACTTCAAGGGCGTCGGCTACTTCTCGCCCGACCGGTTCCGCACCGGTGAAGTCCGGGCCGGCTGGCTGCACGCGGACCTTGCATGGACCGCGCGTGTTGCCGGCGGGCTGGGTGTGCAGCAGGCATTTCGGGGGGCCGAAAGCCAGGCCGAGTGGCATGCCGATGCGTCGCTGGGCCGGAAGTGGGGTGGCGGGAATCTGGTCGAGCTCTTTGGCGGGGTGTCCAACAGCCTGGAGCGTTCGGTGACCGGCGCGTACCGTTATCGCAGCGCCGGTCTCCGGGTTACCCTGGGTCTCTGAGCTTCGTCAGGGCGCGAAGCTGGTATTCACGATGACGAGATAGGTTCCATCTTCCTGAATGGCGGACAGCGTGAGGATGTAGGTGTGCCCCGGCAGCGTGTTGATGGACCCCACCAGCGGGTCGGGTCCGTGGGTCTCGATGGCATTGGCCGGTGCGACGCCGTAAGTAACCGGCGGGCGGATTGAATTCTGCTCAGAGGTCACGTTCCATTTCAGGGTCTTGTTCGGGTCGGTCTCGGTGACATCGGTGACGGTCAGCTGCGCTACCGTGCAGGCAGGTGACCAGTCGAAAGCCGGCGTTGTACCCGAGGTGATATTGACCGTCGAAATGGGCGAGTCGCAGCCACCGCCGTTCTGCGAGGTTGAATCGCCACAGGAGGCCACCGCGAGCGCGAGTGGCAGCACGGCGAGCGTACGCAGGTTCTTCATACCAGCAGGTCCTCTTCCTCTCACGTGGATTTGTCGGCTCCCGCTTCGGCGAGCGGGCGGCCAGGCTCCCTATGCAAGATAAGGACGACCCGGGCGGTGCCAATCGCACTGGCAGGCGTTTAGCCGTAGGGTCGCACCTCGGTGCGCCCCTACGGCTGCAACGGCGCCTGCTTGTTGAAGTCGCCGGCGCGCACGATCGCGAACCGGCTCGGATCCAGGAACTTCCGCACCGCGGCGTTCACATCCGAGACAGAAAGCTTCTGGACTTTATCATCGATGGCCGCATCGAAGGCCATGGTGCGATCGAGATAAAGGTCCGTGGCCAGCATGGTAGCCAGCGCCGCGTCCTGCGCCCGCCGCACATTCTGCTCCTGCAGCCAGCCGGTGCGGGCCTCGTTCAGCTCATCAGCCGTAAAACCATCCTTGACGGCGCGGGCCATTTCTTCCCGGAATGCTGTGCTCACCTTGGGTGAATTCTCCGGCGCTGAGATGGCATAGGTGATCCACTGGCCGCTTTCATCCTGGGACGAGGCGTTCATGAAGGAGCCGATGCCGTAGCTCAATCCGTCCTTCTGCCGGATCCGCGTCGCCAGGCGGGAATGGAGGAACCCGCCGCCGAGCATGTAGTCGCCCAGCGTGAGCGCGGCATAGCCCGGTTCGTCATCACGCAGCTTGATGTTGAGGCCGGCGATGAAGAAGGCGTTGGCCTTGTCAGGGGTGTTGAGGACGATCGTGGTCGAATCGTTCTGGCGGAATTCCCGGGGGATCCGCTCGTACCTTGCCGGGCTCTTCCAGTTACCAAGGAAAGAACCGAGCGAGGCCGTGACTTCCTTCGGGTCGAAGTCACCCACGACCGCGACCTGGGCGTGGTCGGCGCCGTAGAAGCTCTTGTAGAACGACTCGACCTGCTCCAGTGTTGCCGCGTTGATGGCGGCTACCTCTTCATCCACCGTGAGCGTGGCACGAGGATCGCCGGCAGGATAGGGATTGAGGAAGCGGCCGAAGGCGGCAAAACCCTGGGTCGAGGGTTCCGAGCGCTGCTCTTCGAGGGCGGCCAGCTGCTCTTCCTTCAGCTCCTTGAACTCCTGCGCATCGAATCCGGGCTCGCGCAGGATCTCGCCTACCAGCCGGAGCACGGCGGGAAGATTGGAACGCTGGGCCTGGATCCGCACGCCGGCACTGGTAGCGCCGCCAGAGACACTCACCTGCGCCTTCAGCCGGTCGAACTCGTCCTTGATCTGCTGGCGGGTCTTGGACTTGGTGCCGCGCATCAGCATGGAGCCGGCCAGGCTGGCGGCGGTGGCCTTGCCGCGGACGGCGTCGAGCGAGCCGAAGCGGAGGGTCATGGCGAGGTTGACGGTCTGCGCCCGGGTCTGCTTGGGCAGGAGCGCCACCTCGGCGCCGCCCGGCAGCACGCTCCGTGTGGTGCGCTTGTCGATATTGGCTGGCGAGGGATCAAACGCCTCTCCCATCGCCACGGTGGTGTCGCCCTTGTAGTCCTTGACCATCGCGGCGACATCGGGCGTCGGCGCGATGACGGCCCGTTCGGGTGCGGCCTCGGGAATGAACCGCCCGAAGGTCACGTTCGAGGGACGGAGGTAGGCCACTGCCACCCGCTTCACCTGCTCGGGCGTCACCGCCTTCACCCGGTCGCGATAGAGAAACATCAGGCGCCAGTCGCCCATCGAGGCCCACTCGGAAAGACTGAGCGCCGCCCACTCCGAGTTGTTGTAAACCAGGTCCCACTGCTTGAGGATGGCCGCCTTGCCGCGATCAACCTCTTCCGCCGAAGGCGGGTTGCTGACCACGCCGGCAATCGCCTCGCGGAACGCCGCTTCGGCTGGGGCGAGCGAGTCTTCCTTCCGGACCTGGGCATAAAGAATGAGGACACCCGGCTGTTCGAGCTGGAAGGCCGAGGCGCCGACGTCCGCTGCCTTTCCGGGCTTGACCAGCGCGGTGTAGAGGCGGCCCGAGGGCGCGTCGCCCAGCACATGCTGCAGCACTTCCACCGCCGCAAAACTGGTATCCGAGCCTGCCGGCACGTGATACGCCGCCATTGCCACCTGCACATCACCGACTCGGCGGAGCGTGACACTGCGCTCCCCGTCCTGCGCGGGCTCCTCGGTATACGTGGGCCAGATCTTGAGCACGCCCGACCGGTCGGGACGCGGGATGGTGCCGAACTTCTCGCGGATCTGCTGCTTGGTGCTGGCCTCGTCAAACTTGCCGGCCACCACCAGCACGGCGTTGTCCGGCTGGTAGTACTTGTGGTAGAACTGCTGCAGGCGCTCGATCGGCACCTGCTCGATGTCGCTGCGCGCGCCGATGGTGCTGTGGCCGTAGTTCTGCCAGAGGAAGGCGGTGGAGAGCACCCGTTCTTCCAGCACGTTGAACGGCGAGTTCTCGCCCGACTCGAACTCGTTCCGCACCACGGTGAACTCGCTCTCGAGATCCTTCTTCGCGATGTTGCTGTTCACCATCCGGTCCGATTCCATGTCCAGCGCCCAGGTGAGGTTCTCGGGCGTGGACGGCACGGTCTCGTAGTAGTTGGTGCGATCATACCAGGTGGTGCCGTTGGCGTTCGAGCCGTGCTGGCTCAGCTCGGCGGCGATGTCGGGATGCGACGGCGTTCCCTTGAACATCAGGTGCTCGAGCAGGTGCGCCATGCCCGTCTCGCCATAGCCCTCATGGCGGGAGCCGACCAGGTAGGTGACGTTCACCGTGACGGTTGGCTTCGACTGGTCGGGAAAGAGCAGGACCCGGAGTCCGTTGGGCAGGGTGTACTCGTGGATGCCTTCGACCGAGGCACCGGGGGTGAGCTCGGGGGGGGCACCGGCTGGCTTCTGCGCCAGCGCGGGCAGGGGCGCCAGCAGGAGCGCGCCCACGGCAAGCATCAGCCCCGACGCGATACGGGTCTTGCGGAACATGTTCAGCGGATCCTTGGCAGGAGACATGCTAAGTATGCGTGCGGATCGGCGGGGGCGGAAGGCTGTGAGCTGAAAGCTGAAGGCTGAAAGCTGGCGGAACTCACCCCTGTCGGAGCCGCCTGGCGAGTGCGTGGAGCATGCGGCTGATCTGCCGGACCCGCTCGATCATCTCAGCGTCCTGATCCGAAGTCAGCAGGCCCAGATCCGACGCCACCAGCAACTGGAATTCCAGTTCGTGTGACGAACCGCGGGCCATGGCAACAAACCGCGCAAAGTCGGCATCGGAAGTTCGGCCGGTGCCCCCGGCCACATTAGGCCGTACCTCTCGCTGTCCGGAAATGTCCCGGTCATGCGGTAAACACCGAGGATGGCGCTACGGATCAAGGGCGTAACCCGTAGCGTCTTGAAGTCAGGCAGGCGGCCTCCCGACCTCCAGGATGACACCTGCTTGGGAAGAACGTCGAATCCCGGTAACGCGAGCCGGAGCCTTTTCACGCAGCCTTCAGCCTATAGCCTTCCGCCTTCACCCCATCCACTCCCTGAACGTCCCCACCAGCAGCCACGCATTCAGCCCCAGGATCACCGCCGCCACGACCCAGGCGATGGCCTTGGTCAGCGGCCGGATGACCAGCTCGCCCATCTTGGCCTTGTCGCCAGTGAACTGCACCAGCGGGATCACCGCGAATGACAGCTGCAGCGAGAGGACGACCTGGCTCAGGATGAGCAGCGAGACGGTGCCGTTGGCGCCGTAGATGGCCGTGACGATGATCGCCGGGATGATGGCGATGCCGCGGGTTACCAGCCGGCGGAGCCAGGGCGCCAGCCGGAGGTTGAGGAACCCCTCCATCACGATCTGGCCGGCGAGGGTGCCGGTGATGGTGGAGTTCTGTCCCGAGGCGAGCAGCGCCACCGCGAACAGGACGCTCGCGGCGGTCGTGCCCAGCAACGGCGCCAGCAGCCGGTGGGCGTCGGCAATGTCAGCGACGCCGCTGTAGCCTGCGAAGTGGAATGTCGCCGCGCTCAGCACCAGGATGGCGCCGTTGATGAAGAAGGCGAACAGCAGCGCGATCGTCGAGTCGAAGGTGGAGAAGCGAATGGCCTCCCGCCGGGACTCGAGATCCTCCCCGAAGTGTCGGGTCTGGACGATGGACGAATGGAGATAAAGGTTGTGCGGCATCACCGTCGCACCCAGGATGGCGATGGCGATGTAAAGCATCAGCGGGTTGGAGAGGATCTGCGTGGTGGGAATGAGTCCCCGCGCCACCTCGCCGGCATCGGGCCGGGAAAAGAAAAGCTCCAAGGCAAAGCACGCGCCCACCACGGCCATCAGCGTGATTACCACCGCCTCAAGCCAGCGGAATCCGCGCTGGTGCAGGAAGAGGATGATCAGCACGTCGAGCGCGGTGAGGCACACACCCCAGAGGAGCGGGATGCCGAACAGCAGGTTGAGCGCGATGGCGCTGCCGATCACCTCGGCGAGGTCACACGCGGCAATGGCGATCTCGCAGAGCACCCAGAGGCCCATGGCCACGGGCGTGGAGTAATGATCGCGGCAGGCCTGGGCCAGGTCGCGGCCGGTGGCAATGCCCAGCCGCACCGCGAGCCCCTGAAGCAGCATCGCCATCAGGTTCGACAGCAGGATGACGCTCAGCAGGGCGTAGCCGAACTGGGCGCCACCGGCCAGGTCGCTCGCCCAGTTGCCCGGGTCCATGTAGCCGACCGCCACCAGATAGCCGGGCCCGGCGAACGCCAGCGCCTTTCGCCAGAAGCCGGCACCCTTGGGGATCTTGATACTGCGGTAGGATTCCGGCAGGCTTGGCGCTACTCGCGGCCGGCGCCAGCCGACGTGGCTCTCCATCGGCGGGTGCGATGCGGCGCTCACGGGGCGCTCTCCCGGGTGCAGAGCAGCCCGGTGGCCAGCGCGTTGCCGATCACGCGAGTGCCGAACGCGGTCTGGATAGTGATGGGCCCATCGAACGGTGCCGATTCCACCACCGTAAACCGCAGTCCGGGACGGATACCGAGAGAGCCGAGGTAGCGAAGCCGCTCGGGGTCGGCCTGGGAGACGCGCGAAAGGATGCACGCATCGCCGGCGGCCAGGGCGGTAAGCGGAATGCCTCCGAGGTCGGAAATGCTGCCATCAGCGGCGGGAATCGGGTCGCCGTGCGGATCGCAGGAAGGATGGCCCAGCGCCGCCGCCATTCGCTCCACCAGTTCGTCCGACATCGCGTGCTCCAGCTGTTCCGCCTCCGCGTGCACGTTGTCCCAGTCGTACCCCAGGAATTCCACGAGATAGGTCTCGACCAGCCGGTGCCGCCGCACGATCCGTAGCGCCGCCCGGCGTCCCTCGTCGGTCAGGCGCACGCCACGATAGCGCTCGTGCTCCACCAGCCCCTGCTCCGAGAGCCGCTTGATCATGGCGCTGACCGAAGCCGGCGAGAGCGAGAGCCGCTGGGCAATTTCCGTCGTCGAGGCAGCCCGTTCCTCGGATGAGAGCCGGTACACCGCCTTGAGATAGTCCTCGACCGAGCGGGTCAGCACATCCACGGCGCCGTCAACGGTCACAGGGGCTCCCAAAAGTTAGACATGCCTAAAATCGATAATAGCCGGAAGAAAAGTCAAGATGTGACAGGCAAGAAAGGGGCCACGTGAGGCGGCTGGGCGGC
>DAIMFY010000078.1:0-2327 GCA_036724295.1 Gemmatimonadales bacterium
ACCTCTGGTTCGGTCGCGCGTTCCTGCTGGTGCTCGTCGTGCTGGTGTCGGCCCTGGCGCACAACCGGCGCCGCCTGCCGTATCCCTGGCTGACGGTCCTGGTCGGGACCTTCGCCTTCGCGCTGCATTCCGCGCGCAACATCCCGCTGTTCGCGCTGACGGCAATGCCCCTGATGGCGCTGCACTTCGATGCCGACTGGCGCGCGCTGCGCTGGCCGCCCCTGGCCCGGCTTCGCCGGGCCTTCGCCGTCGGCGACGGTCAGGCGCGTGCGGGCGGCTGGGCCGCAGCCGCCGCGGCGGCGTTTCTGGTGATCGGGGCCAACCAGGGGAACGTCCTCGGCGTGCCGGTGGTCGTCGCGAAGTACGACCCCTCGATTTTTCCGGTGGACGCTGTCGGGTACGCGCGCGACCGGCATCTGGAGGGCCGGCTCTTCAACAATTTCATCTGGGGAGGCTACATCTTGTACGCCTGGCCGGAGCAGCGGGTGTTCATCGATGGCCAGACGGACTTCTACGGCGAGGCGCTGACACGCGCGTATGGAGATATCGTGGCGCTGCGATCAGGATGGCGGGAAGAGCTCGAGCGCAGGCAGGTGTCGCTGATTCTGGTCCCCGGGGCCTCGTCATTGTCCGGCCAATTAGCCCGTGAACCAGGATGGCAACTTGTATATCGCGATTCTACGGCTGTTCTTTATGCAAGATAGCCCGGGCGATGGCAGATCTGAGTCAATTACAATCGCCTACTCGGCCCGGCAAGTAGAAAGCGTAAGCTGTCAGACCAACATTGCCACGCCCAAGGTCTGCGAGCGGGCGACCTCCACAGACAGCTATCGCTTCTCGCAATTCGGTTCCTGCGCCAAACATGTGAGAGGTAAGCACCCAGACCGTTGAAGCCCGTACCCGAGCAATTCGTCTCGCCTCTCCCATCGCCCAGCGAGGATCCGGATTCAGTGGATGGAAGCCCCCGCGAGGCGTCCATCGCATCCCGGTCGCTCGCCCCCAGATCTGCTTCAAGTGCAACTCGGACATGGGGTCCGGCCTGAGTTGATCCTCGCTGACTGGAAACTCACCGCGGTTCTCGAAGGCGTATCCGTTCGAGCTTGCAGCGACGGCCAATGCCTGAAGCTGCCGCCGGTCGGGATGGGCCCAATCCATCGAATAGAATGCCCAAACGGGCAAAGAGCCCGCACCGATGTAGAGTGCATCGGTCGGAGCTGCCGCCCGCGCCAGATCTCGCACTACGGCTTTCACCGGTCCCCAACGCTCCGGTCGCACAGCATGCTGAAGCGACACGAGGGCGGGAACGACCAGGACGAGCAGTGCGAGCGCCCGGAACGGCCGCAAGCCAGTTCGGCGCTCGAAGAGCACCGAGTAATGGTCAATCGAATCTGCGAGTACGATGTACAATACCGGTGCGATGAACATCGTCACCCGCAATGCGAGCGGAAAGCGGCCAGCCAGGGCGGCAGCGATGGTCAGCAGCAGCGGTCCGACTAATGCAATTCCTGAGGCACGATCGCGACGGAGAATACGCAGTGCTCCGCTACTCGCGAGACCCGCGCCAAGCAGCGTTGCAATGACGACGCTGGGATCCGGGGCACCGGGGACCTGCAGAAATCCCAGGTAGGTCCCTACGAGCAAATCCTCAAGCGCCGACCACAACCGCGCCCCAAAGGCCGGACCCAGGGTCAGCATTCGATCGGACCAGAACTGCTGCAAGTATGCGTTTGTAGCAGCGTTCGAGTACACGAGTAGGTACGCGGCGGCAAGCGATGCCCCCCATAGCATGCCGATCCAGAGCATGGATTGGCGCTCCCGACCAGTTCCCTTCATCGCCACTGCAAGCCATGAGCAGGGCAGGACGAAGTAGGTCCCGACGGAGAACCAGGGTGCCAGGGCTCCAGCGGCTGCGAGCGCACCCATCCTTGAACGTGAAGGCACCTTCAGGACAGTCAGGGTAAGCAGTAACAGCGCCGCCGCCACTGCCGCGTCGCTGCTGTACGGCTTGAACTCGTTCGCGTAATACACTGGCCACGGGGATATCGCCGCGAAGGCAGCGGCCAGCAATGCCGCTCGCTTCGACACGAGTCGGCTCGCGGAAGCAAAGACGAGAGGAGGCAGGAGCAGGCCGGCAATCAATGGCAAGGCCCGCAGGGAGATGTCCGCTACGCCGGTGAACGTCGCCAGCAGCTTGGAAGCCCAGAGGAATAGCGGTGGCGCTGACTGGTCATACCACAGGGGACCCGTCAACTCGGCATATGACCGGCCCGCCACATTGAGCGCGAGCCGTGCCTCGTCGAGCCAGAATGACCGTGCGTACAACCAGT
>DAIMFY010000078.1:2427-8665 GCA_036724295.1 Gemmatimonadales bacterium
AGCACGGAAAGTCGCATCGTCGGTGGAGCCGCCATCTCGCTTTCTCCCGGCATCGAGTCAGGTCCCGCTCAGCTCGCGTGAGGTCCGCCTGCGCTCGCGCAGGTACGCCAGCACCAGCGCGGCCGCAAACAGCCCCGCAAGCAGCATGGAATCGGGCGCCACCCTGATCGCACCGGGCGGCACCGGATCGCCCCGGAGAGCGCGCGCGGGTGCGATCGGCCTGGGTAGCACATCTCCCCGGCGGTACAGATCATACTGCCCGACGGTGCCCGCGGGGACATAGCCGGACAGGAGCCGCGCAAACCGGGCGTCCCTGGAGAAGAACTCCAGCAGCTCCAGCCGGCGCATTCCCCAGCCGGGCGCATCGGGCCCGCGCCGGAGCACGAGCATCACGGGGGCATCGGCCGCGAGCAGGTCGTCAGTCACCGTTCGCAGGGTGAAGCGCTCGAGCTCGGTCATCCCGTTGGGCGGACGGTACCGGAACTTTGCCGTGTCCCTGAGGGCGCTGTCGTAGGCCGCGACCAGGGGCCAGGCATTGGAGAGGCGCTGCGGCCAGCGCGCCCCCGCGTAGCTCGTCAGCGGGAATCCGGAAGCCATGTTGGGCGACAGGACGATCAGGTCGCGCCCCCGGGCGTACTCGCTCACGACGGGGAGCAGCAGGCCGATGCTCGGGTCCGCATCGTAGCGCGGATCGAGCGGCCGCGCCGCCTGCAGCAGGCATCCGAGCACCGCCGCGACGGCGACCGTTCCCGCGGTGGCCCGGACGATCGCGGCAAAGGCGCCTTCCATGCACGTCCGCGCGGGCGTGCGCACCCGCATGGCCAGCACCGCCACGAGGAGCCATCCCAGCGCCAGGGCCGGATAGAAGTGGTAGCGCCATCCCTTGAGCTGGAGCACCGCCGCGAGGTAGAAGGCGGCCGTCGTTCCGAGCAGCATGATGCGCAGGTTTCCGGCAGTTCGCCTCCAGAGTGCCGCCGCCAGCAGCAGCGCGCCGAGCGCCATCGCTGCACCGTCCCCGAGAAGGGCCGTCACAGGCAGCGAGTTGTGCAGGTAGACGTGGTATGCCCCGCCCAGTGACCGGACCAGCGAGAAGTACTCGGGCACGAACAGCGCGGCGGCCCCCGCGTAGGCGGCGCCGCCGATGAGGATCACCAGGCCCTCCAGGGTGAGTCGCGACCTGGTTCGCATCGCCGTCAGGCCCTCCCGGACCGCCCAGACCAGCACGAAATGCGGTTTGATGGCGATGCCCACGGCCGCTGCGAGCCCGATGCCGGCCGCCGGCAGCGCCGGAACGCGGCCGCCATCGAGCCGGACGGCGGCCAGCAGCACGTAGGGAAGCGTCAGCGCGAGCGTCAGGTGCTCGCGCTCACCCCAGTCGAGGCGCGGCAGGATGAACAGCGCGACGACGATCGACAACAGGAGGATTCGCCTGGCGCGGATGCTCTCGCCCTCGGGCGAGCGCCCGAGCACCCAGCCGCACCCCGCGACGGATGCCGCCAGCAGCCCGGTGACCGCGATCCGGTAGACCAGCAGGTCGGACACGCCCGCCAGGCGGCTGATGAGCACCACCGGCACGTTGAGCCAGACGATGAGCGGCGGATTCACCTCGAGCACGTCGACATAGAGCCGCCCGCCGTCGAGCAGCTTCCCCGCGGTGTAGAGCAGGAAGGCGATGTCGGGCAGCGAGCGGCTGAGGAACTGGGGCACCAGGCCGATCGCCGCCAGCAGGACGGCGGCCAGCGCGAAACGCAGGGCGGTCACGGAACCGGCAGCAGCTCGGGCGGGCGGGAATGCGGGGCGGACAGCTGCAGCCAGTGCCGCTCCCAGAAGTGCCAGCTCGTCCAGGCCAGCGCGAACGTCACGCCCACGCCGAGCGGGAAATAGGCGAGCCTGCCCACCACGTCCGGGCCGGCGCCGAACCTGGTCAGCAGGTGGTCCACCGGCGCCTGAAAGAGGTACAGCGCATAGCTGTACTTGCCCAGCGTGCGCATCGGCCCGCTCCGCATCGCGGCCACCCACCGGCCGGTGCCCTCGGTCGTCAGGATCAGCACGGCGCCCCACCCGAGCGCGAGCGCCGAGGCGACGCCGGCGAAGGTGAGCGCGTTCGCGTTGGGCATGCGCTGCGCGATGACGGCCAGCACGGCAAACGCGCCAGCCGAGGCGATGACCGCCACGAAGTACCGGGTCCGGTGCGCCTGGAGGCCGCCTTCGCGAGCCAGGACGGCCAGCAGCGCGCCGATTGCGAGCGGATCGAGCCGGGTCGGCGTTGCGCTGTAGAGGACGATGTCCGGCGTGCCCCGGAGGCCGAGCGCGAGCCGCAAGCCGAGTGCCAGCACCACCAGGAAGATGGCCAGCCGCGCGAGCCCCTTCCGCGACGTCACCGCAACGACGAGGGGCCAGGCCAGGTAGAACTGCTCCTCGATCGAGAGCGACCAGATCGCGCCGAAGCCGTTCTGGATCGCGAGCCGCGCCTCACCCTCGACGACCATCAGCCAGTTGACGGTGTGGCTCCAGAACCAGCCCTGGTGTTCGGCGAGGTAGGGCGCGCCGAGCGCGCCGGCGAATGGACCGTTGCGGGGAAGGAGGAGAATGACGGCGAGCAGGCCGTAGTAGAGAGGAAGGATGCGCAGGGCACGGCGGATGTAGAAGGAGCGGTAATATCCCGGCCGGCCCTTGGCATCGAGCAGGATCCCGGTGATCAGGAACCCGGACAGGACGAAGAAGAGGTCCACCCCGATCCAGCCGGCCCCGGCCACGCGTCCGAGCACGGCGCCCCACCCGTCCGCGGGGGCGCGCACGAAGTGCACGCAGAGCACCAGGAAGATGGCCAGGCCCCTGAGTCCATCGAGCGCTGGAATCCGCGTCACTGGGTGCGGATCGACACGATACGGTCGCTGTCGAGCACCACCCGGATGTCGCGGTACACCCACACTTCGATCCCACTGGTCGTGTCCGGCGTCATGCGCCGGAGCGGGCGACCCCGGGCGGCCACGAGCTGCTCATCACTGAACCCCTCGCGGAGCTTCCGGCACACGATCAGCGCGAGGTCGCCCCGGTCCCAGTCGGCGTGCCGCGCCGCCAGCGCGTCGATCCGCTCCGGCGAGTCGCACCCCGGCCGGCTCGCCGCCAGGCGTTCCGCGCGCTCGGCGCGCGCGCGCTCCTCGGAGGCGGAGCGCGCCGCTTCGCGGCGCCGCTGCTCCGGGGTCTGCGAGCCGACCGCCCCATACCCTCCCCGCGCGCCGCCTCCTTGCCCTCCTCCGCCCCCGGCTCCCTCCGTGGCCTCCGCTGACCTCGGCGGCAGCGGTGAGTCCTGGATCCAGTTGGTCGGGAGGAATCGCGTGAAGGCTCCCACGGGCACCACACCACCGACCACCAGGGCCGCGACGATCAGCACGGCGAAGGCGGTCACCTGGAGGAAGGCGCTCACGGTCGTGCTCCGGCCGCACCAGGTGCAGCGGGAGGCGTAGGCGGAGATCTGTCCGCCGCAGCGCCAGCAGTTGGCCATGGGGATCCTGGGGGTTCGGACCGGGGACTACAGCCTGGTCAAATCTGCCGCCGCCGCACCGCGCCGCGCTAGCCTCCGCCCCGGCGGATGATCGGGGTGAGCGTCCCGGTCGCCTCATCGAACAGGTAGGCCCTCCGGTCACCGGTCAGGCGGAGGAGCTGGGCGTTCCGCTCGCCGAGATCGTGCGCCAGCCAGATCGGCGCCGCCGACATGTCCGGCACGTTCTCCACCAGTTGTACGTGCGGCGAATGATTCGGCTTCCTCCGAACGAACACCACTGCAGGTGCGGACGCGGTGCTGGCCGCGCTGCGCAGCCGGAGGTACGGCTGGGTTCCGGCACCCACCCACCGGAACTCCTGCATCGCCGCAGCTGCCATCAGCGCCATGAGGGCGAACCCTCCCGCAGCAACCAGTCCGGAAGTTCGCGGCGGGCCTCCGGCGACGGCCCGGTTGTCCAGCCAGTACAGGCCGAGCACCGGCATGAGGCTGAATACCGGGAGCGCTTCGAGGTAGTACACGTTCCAGCGCTCGTTGTGCGAGTAGAACGCGTATAGCAGCAGCAATCCGGAGGCCTGCCCGACCGCGAGAGCCAACCGCCGGTCCAGCCTGCCCAGTCCCGCGAGCGCCAGGAAGAGCGCGAGCGCCCCGGCGCCGCCCCATGCGTCGTAGCTCAGACGTCTTGCCCGCGTCACCGCGGTGCGAAGCGCCCCCATGGGAGTGAATTTCCGGTGAAGCTCCGCGAACTCCTGGGTGAACGAGCCCATGTCGGGCGGACCCGCTCGAAGCGGTGGTGTCGAGTCGAGCCCGAACCCGATGCGATCCCATGGCATGTACTGCGCTGTATAGAGGCCGACGGGCGTTGTCGTCCAGCTGCCGGTCGTCGAAACCGCCCAGATGGGCAGCAGCGCGACCACGGCCGTCCCTGCTGCCATCGCCGACCCGAGCGCCCGCCAGCGGCGCGCCCGCCAGACCCGCGGCGCCACGACTGCCGCGAGCGGCAGCGCGTAGGCCACCGCGGTGAGCGGACGGGTGATCGCCATCCAGCCGACCGCCAGCGCCAGCGCGACCAGGTAGCGGTCTCCCCTGCCATCCCACCACTGGGACAGGCACCACCAGCCAGCGACCCACAGGAAGGCCGTGCCGACTTCGGAGAAGTACGTTGGCCGGAATTGCAGCCCGAGCGGAGCGAGAAGCCACACGGCCCAGGTGATCATCGCCACCTTGCGACCCCAGCGCGGCGCGACGAGCACTACCAGGATGAATGCGGTGAGCGCCGACAGCAGCAGCGGCATCAGGCCCGGCACCAGGAGCGCGACGCCCGGCGTGAGCAGGAGCGCCTGGCCCGGTGGATACTTGGATGCCAGCACCGGCGTCACCAGCACGTGATACTGCTCGAAGAACTCGGGCAGCGGAGGTGCCGGCGCGCTCCATCTGCCATCCGCGAAGATGCGCGACTGCAGGAGGTAGGACGCTTCGTCGTGCGAGGCGGGCGGCGCATCGAGCCCGCCCCAGCTCGCCGCCGTCACCACCAGCGTGACCAGCGCGGCGAAGGCGCCGAGGCCGTTACGCACGCCCGAGGTGCTCGAGCCGGCAGACGAATTGCAGCCCGCGGTCGAAGAGTAGCGAGGCAGGCCACGGGTAGAGACCCACACGGCCAGTCCATTGCACCGGCCTGAGCCCGACGCGGGCGAAAATGCTCTGCCAGCCGGTCCGCGTCAGGTAGTTTCCCGGCGAGGCCACCCCGTGACGCTCGTTTCCCACCCGATCCATGTACCTGAGCAGGGCCGCCGACCCCCACCCGTCAGCCAGGTGGTCCTTGAGCACGATCGCGTCACTCGCCACGCGCGCACACTCCGCGAGCAGTCGGTCGGCGTCGCCCGCGTGATGCAGCACGTCGAACAGGAGGACGCTCCGGAACGAACCGTCCGTGAATGGAAGCGTGCAACCGTCGAACACGGTGACCGGGATCGCGCAGTCCGGCCGCACCAGGGTGTCCACACCCGACAGCGCCAGGTCGGGCCGCCGCTCCTGCAGCAGGGCCGCGATGGCTCCGTCGCCCGTGCCGACGTCCAGCACGGTGCCGGATGATTCGATCAAGCGGCTCGCGTGCGCAGCCAGCACGTGCGCCCGACGGTCCAAAGCAAACCGATGATGCAGCCACTCGACCGGGGTCATCTTCGTCGAAGCGTGATCAGGCTGAGAAAAAAGCTAGCGAGTGTCAGCTGGACGCCGAGAGTCGTCAGCATGACGCCGGGGATGACCCATCGCATGGTTCGTGAATAGTCGAGATCGCCGAAGCCAGCCAGTCTCCACTGGTTGACGGCGACCGCGATGAGGGCCACGCCGGCAATCACTGAAACCAAGCTCACGATCATGCTGCGTTCCAGCTGACCGCTTTCGAACGCGATCGGCGGCCCCGGAAGTAGCCCTTCGATCGATGCAAAGGTCCGTGCAAGGACCGAGAACGCAATCGCCTGGAACCCGCAAATGACTGCCAGGCTCGCCACTAGAAGTGTATGGACGTCGAATCTTACCCCGGCGATGCTCGCCCTCGGCAACGCTAACGCGTACCCGACTATACCAAGCAGCATCAGCAGGGTCCCTGGTATCTGAAAGAGCCAGCGCGGAGTGTAAAGCAGGAACAAGCGCAACGTGCGCCAACCATCACGGAATGTTCGGAGATGACGGTGGCCGTGAACTCGACCGTCGGGATGAAGCGTAATTGGCACCTCA
>DAIMFY010000079.1:0-8571 GCA_036724295.1 Gemmatimonadales bacterium
CGACTCACGACCCCACGCAGGGTTTCCTGGGCCTTGGTGATCTGCCGAAGCGTCTTCTGCAGGTCGATGATGTAGATGCCAGAGCGCTCGGCAAAAATGAAGCGCCGCATCTTGGGGTTCCACCGGCGGGTCTGGTGACCAAAATGGACACCGGCCTCGAGGAGATCCTGGAGCTGGGGCTGCGCCATGCGAGTCCTGCGTTCCTTTCGAAAGGGTTATGCGTCCACCGCGTTCATCTTCCGGCCCGACCCGAAGGCACCCAGACCGGAATCCCGCGGTGTGCGAGATGTCCTGCCGATTACCGCTTGCTGAACTGGAAGCGCTTCCGCGCGCCCGGCCGGCCCGGCTTCTTCCGCTCGACCGCGCGGGCATCGCGGGTAAGCAGCCCGCCCGCCCGCAGCTTGGCCCGGTGTGCTTCGTCAGCCGAGACGAGGGCGCGAGCGATGCCCAGCCGCAGTGCGCCCGCCTGTCCCGTCTGCCCGCCGCCGTTGACATGGGCCTTCACGTCGAAGGCGCCCAGCGTGTCGGTGGCAGTGAAGGCCTGCTGGATGTGCTGCACCAGCGAGGGACGCGGGAAGTAGTCGCCCAGGGTGCGGCCATTCACGTCCCACTTGCCGGTGCCCGGCGTGATGTAGACGCGAGCCACGCTGGTCTTGCGGCGACCAGTGGCGTTCCAGCGATTCTCGGGAGCCGGACTCATGCCTTCACCTTGTCAGTCAGTTGGTAGGGCCTTGGCTGCTGCGCCGCATGGGGATGCTCCGCGCCGCCGTACACCTTGAGCTTGGTCCGCAGCTTCTGCCGGGACAGAGAATTCTTGGGCAGCATCCCGAAGACCGCCTTCTCGATGACGCGATCGGGGTGCTTCTCGAGCATGTTCTGCGCGGGCACGTGGCTCTCGTGGCCCATATAGCCGGTGTGCTTGAAGTAGGTCTTCTGCTCCAGCTTCCGGCCAGTCAGGTGAACCTTGCTCGCATTGACCACCACCACGAAATCCCCGCCGTCCATGTGGGGCGTGAAGGTGGGCTTGTGCTTGCCCCGAATGAGCTGCGCGACGTGGCTGGCCAGCCGCCCCAGGGGAATCCCGGTGGCGTCGACGACATGCCAGTCATGCGTGATATCTGCCGGCGTGGCCGAAAAGGTCTTCATGTACCGTTCCATGCGGACTGCGTGAGAATCCCTAAATCAAGACAGACTCCTAAAATAGCTCCTCGCGGAGGGGTGGGTCAAGTGGACGCCTTCGGCCGTCATCCCTCGGCCCGCAGCGTCACCAACACCTGCCCCTTTTCCACCGTCGCCCCCGCCGAGACCCGAACCTCGCCGACCACCCCCGCCGCCGGCGCCTTCAGCTGATTTTCCATCTTCATGGCCTCCAGCACCACCAACGGCGCCCCGGCCGCAACCTGCTGGCCCGGCTCCGCCTGCACGCGCACCACGAGGCCCGGCATCGGGGCCTTGAGTACCCCGCCCCCGCTCTGGCCAGCCGCTGGCCCCGAGAGGTCGCGGATGTGCCGGGTGCGCTGGTCCAGGACCTCCACCTCGAGTGCCCGGCCCTCGGTGCTGATGGTCCAGTGCCCTCGCCCCAGCGACTCACAGGCCATGGTCCGGGAGGCGCGATCGCAGGTGAGCAAATGGAGCGGAGTTCCGGGCAGCTGGTCCAGCGATGCGTGATGCGCTGACCCGTTGACCGTAACCACGTTGCCCGCCACCTCGACTTCGACCTCACGTCCGTTCACTGTAACCCAGTATTTCACGCGCGCTCCATGACCGCGACGGTTTCCACGTGCGCGGTCTGGGGAAAGAGATCATACGCTCGGCAGGCACGGAGCCGGAAAGATGTGAGCCGGGCCAGGTCCCGGGCCAGGGTGGCCGGGTCACACGAGATGTACACGACCCGGTTGGCTCCGGAGCCGTCGATCTGCCGAACAGCTGCCTCGTGCATGCCTGTCCGTGGGGGGTTGGTGATGACGGCGCCCGGACGCGGGAGCCCGGCCAGTGAACGCTCCACCGCCCCGGCAACGCGGTGCGCGGGTGGCCCGTTCCGCTCGGCCCACTCGACCGCGCTCCGGTCGAGTTCCACGCTCGATACCTGCGCTCCAAGCCGGACGAGCATGTCGGTGGTGTCACCCAGGCCCGCGTAGAGGTCCCACACCTGCTCGCCCGATGTCGGCGCGAGCTGCGCGACCGCATGTGCACGAATCCGCACCCCCATCAGCGGGCTCACCTGCTCGAAACTGGTCGCCGAACTCTCAGCCTGCACCCCGGCGACTTGCTGCGGAGGCGCCGTCTCGCCCTGAATCCAGAGGGCCGACGATACCCCCGCCTCGCCCAGTTCGGACGCGAGCTGGTCAGCGCCCGGCCACTCCTTGCCCGCCGAAAGTGAGGCGATGACGTGGCGCGTGCCATCCCGGCCGAGGCGGAGCGAGAGACGCATGAGGCGGGCAGGAAGCAGTGCACGACGGCCCTTGAGCAGCAGCCACAGCTCCTGCAAGGCGGGATGAGCAATCAGGCATCGGTCCAGCTCAAACGCGTCGGACGGCCGATCGAGCGGACGGAGCCCGATCCGATCGCCAACCGCATGGAGCGACAACCGGGTGCGGTAGCCCCACTCCTCGGGCGCAGGCTCGATCGGCGGATCCTCGACATCGAGCTTGCCGATGCGTCGCAGCGCATCGCCCACGATGCGCCGGCGCGCATTGCGCTGGGCCGGCGCGCTCAGGTGCTGCAACTGGCACCCGCCGCATGAGTCCCGCGTGTAATGGGGGCATGGCGGATCCACCCGCCCCGTACCCGGCTCGATGACCGTTGCCACGCGCGCGCGCGCAAAACCGCGCTTCCGATGGACGTCGCGCAGGACGACGCGGTCGCCGGGAGCGGTGCGAGGCACGAATACCGTGAGGCCGTCTGGCAGCTTCCCCACCCCGTCGCCGCCGCCGGCGAGCCGCAGGATTTCTACTTCAGTGCTTCGCGGCGGCTCAGTCGTGCCCACTCGGATTCCGTCGCTTCAGTGGCGCCGTTGACCGGGACCCGTTTCCGCCGCCGATACTCGTCCTCCGCAAGGGCGGCCGCGATGGCCACCGCCGTCACGTCAGCATCGGCCAGTTCGGCCTGCATCAGGTCGGTCCGCCGGTCGAGAAACTGGATATCGATGTCGCCAGCGACAAACGCAGCATCGGCGAGCAGCCGCTCGTGAAATTGCTGGTTGGTCGCCACGCCATGGAGCTCCAGCTCGGCCAGGGCCCGGCGCATCCGGCCGATGGCCTGCTCCCGCGTGGGCGCCCAGGCGATCAGCTTGGCCAGCATGGAGTCGTAATACAGCGTCACCTCGCTACCCACCTCGATGCCCGCGTCCCAGCGCACGCCGGGTCCCCCAGGGGGACGGAGCCAGGAAACGCGGCCAGTAGTCGGAAGGAAGCCGCTTGCCGGATCCTCGCTGGTGATTCGGCACTCGATGGCCCAGCCCCGGGGATGGAGGGTCCCGGGATGCACCCGCATCCGTTCGCCGCCGGCGATCCGCAACTGTTCCCGTACCAGGTCCACCCCGTATACCAGCTCGGTCACCGGGTGCTCCACCTGGATGCGCGTGTTCATTTCGAGGAAGTAAAAGCGGCCGCCGGCACCGAGCAGAAATTCGCAGGTGCCGGCCCCGCGGTAGCCCACCGCTTCGGCGGCGGCCACGGCGGCCGCACCCATCTCCGCCCGGAGCGCGGCGGATACGGCCACCGACGGCGCTTCTTCCACCAGCTTCTGGTGCCGTCGCTGGATGGAGCATTCGCGTTCACCCAGGTGCGTGGTCCGCTCGTGGTCGGCGAGGACCTGGATTTCGACGTGGCGGGGCCGCACGATGAATTTCTCCAGATACACCGAGGCGTCGCCAAAGGCCTTGAGTGCCTCGGAGGCCGCCGTCTCGAGGGCCGGCGCGAGCTCCGCTTCCTCGTGCACCACGCGCATGCCCTTGCCACCGCCGCCGGCCGCCGCCTTCACCATGACCGGAAAGCCGATCTCTCGCGCCAGCCTGAGCCCAGCGGACGCCTCGGTCACCGGGGCGGAACCACCCGGCACGATCGGCACCCCGGCGGCTTCCATGCGACGGCGCGCCTCGGTCTTGTCGCCCATGGCGCTGATCGCCGAGGGCGGCGGCCCGATCCAGACGAGCCCGGCATCCTCGACTGCCGTGGCGAAGGCGGCCCGTTCGGCAAGAAAGCCGTAACCCGGATGCACTGCGTCGGCGCCGCTGCGCCGCGCGGCGTCGATCAGCCTGGCGATGTCGAGGTAACTTTCCGCGGGCGCATTCCCACCCAGCGCCACGGCCTGATCGGCGGAACGCACGTGCGGACTCGCACGATCCGCATCGCTGAAGACCGCAACGGCCTCCATGCCCTCTTCGTGGCAGGCGCGCACGATGCGCATGGCGATTTCGCCGCGGTTGGCTATGAGAACCCTGTGGAGCATGGGAGAAATCTTGGCGAGGGTCAACGGTCAACGGTCAACGGTCTTCGTTCGGCCGTAGACCGTTGACCGTTGACCAGCTAGTGATCACATGTACCAGCCGGCAGACTCTCCGCCACCGGCGCGAGGCTCTGGCAGAGCAGCTCGTTCTGGCGCGCAGCGGCGCCGTAGATGGCGAGGACGTCACTGGTCCAGGTGCTGCCGCCGTTGGCGACATCCACCACGAGCGAGGTGAGCGAAAGCGGCGCGTCAGGCGCCTGGGCGGTGGCGTCGCTCACCCGCATCAAGCGGAGCGGTGTCCACACGACGTCGGGCATGCCGCCCAGGCCGACAGCGGGCGCGAGACAGAGCGACCGGGACGATGCCGCGCTCTTGAGGGCGTCGCCCAGCGACGCAGTTGGCGAGACACCCAGGAGCGAGGCCATCCGCGCACGATAAAGCGGATCGGTGGCGTAGAGGTCGACGCGCAACGGAACGAGGTCATGTCGCCCAGCCTGGCTCATGGCGCCGTGCCAGGCCGCCGCCCATTCCACTTCAGAGCCGGTGATGACGACGCCGTTAACGGGGCATGAGGCCGCGAGGTTCCGCCCAAGCTCCGCCACGATGGGCGGCAGCGGCGGGAGCTCCTCGGCGGCAGCCTGCGCCGCCGTCCAGCCGGAATCTTCCAGCGTCAGCAGGGTGCGGTCGAGAATCACCAGCGCACGATAGAGCGCCGCGGAATCCACGTGGAGGCGGATCGATTCATCGACAGCGACGGAAGCAAGGGAGAGAAAAACGTCAGCGGAAGGATCACCGTGGTGGCCGGCGCGGTGCCAGTCGCGCGCGTCCATGCGGTAGAACTTGGAAAGCAGGAACCAGGCGCGGCCGTCGCTCTGCGCCACCGCCAGGTAGCGTCCCAGCATCTCGATGCCGAGCCCGCGCTCCCCCTGCCGGTTCAGCTCGGCGGCCCTCGGCGCCACGTTCGGATCCACGGCGCCCTGCCCCGAAACCGTCATGGGCGCGAGCGCAAGCATGGCTCCGAGGGCCGAGAGTCCGAGACCCCTGCTCCAAGAGCTGCCTGCCAATGGTTGCATCGCACCTAACATGCGCCCACATCCGGTTTTCCGCCAGTCACGCGGGATCAGAGCGGAATGTTGCCATGCTTCCGGGGCGGGTTGCGGTCCCGCTTGCCCGTAAGCGTCTGCAGCGCGTCGATCAGCCGGGGCCGGGTGTCACGCGGATCGATCACGTCGTCGACGTACCCGCGCTCGGCCGCAGCGTAAGGATTGGCAAACCGCGCGGTGTACTCGGCCGTGAGCCGGGCCGTCTCCGCGGCGGGATCGGCGGCGTCGCTGATCTCCTGGCGGAACAGGATTTCTACCGCCCCCTTGGGTCCCATGACGGCGATCTCCGCGGCGGGCCAGGCGAAGTTGACGTCGCCGCGAATGTGCTTGCTGCTCATCACGTCATAGGCGCCGCCGTAGGCCTTGCGCGTAATCACGGTGAGCTTGGGCACCGTGGCCTCGCAGTAGGCAAAGAGCAGCTTGGCGCCATGGCGGATGATGCCGCCGTGCTCCTGCACCACGCCGGGCAGGAAGCCGGGAACGTCAACAAAGGTGACGATTGGAATATTGAAGCAGTCACAGAAGCGGATGAAGCGCGCGGCCTTGGTGCTGGCATTGATGTCGAGGACGCCGGCGAGCACGGCGGGCTGGTTCGCAACCAGGCCGACCGGTCGGCCCCCAAGGCGGCCAAACCCCACCACGATGTTGTCGGCATAGCCCGCGTGCACCTGGAGCACCTGCCCGTCGTCCAGCACCCGGCGCAGGACATCGAGCATGTCATATGGCTGGCTGGGCGATTCGGGCACGAGATCGAGCAGCGCCTCGTCCCGCCGGTCCAGCGGATCGTCGGTTCGGCGTATCGGCGGCGCGTCCACGTTGTTGCCCGGCAGGAATCCCATCAGATCGCGGATGGCCTGCAGGGCCGCCGGCTCGCTGTCACAGGTGAAGTGCGACACGCCCGACACCGAGCCGTGCACATCGGCGCCACCCAGATCGTCGAAACTGACTTCTTCATGGGTGACCGTCTTCACCACGTTGGGGCCGGTGACGAACATGTAACTGACGCCCCGCACCATGAACACGAAGTCGGTGATGGCCGGGCTGTAGACCGCGCCGCCAGCACAGGGGCCGAGGATAGCGCTGATCTGCGGGACGACGCCGGAGGCAAGGGTGTTGCGGAGGAAGATGTCGGCGTAGCCACCCAGCGAGGCAACACCCTCCTGGATGCGCGCGCCGCCCGAGTCATTGAGCCCGATCACCGGGGCGCCGTTGCGCACGGCCAGGTCCATGATCTTGCATATCTTCTCCGCATGCGCCTCGGAGAGCGACCCGCCGAAGACGGTGAAGTCCTGGGAGAAGACGTAGACCAGGCGGCCCTCGATGCGGCCGTAGCCCGTGACGACGCCGTCGCCGGGATACTTCTCCTCGTCGAGCCCGAATTCGACGGCGCGATGGGTGACGAATCGGTCGAGCTCGACGAAGGTGCCTTCATCGAGGAGCAGGTCCAGCCGCTCGCGCGCCGTGAGCTTGCCCTTCTTGTGCTGCTGGGCAATACGGCGTTCCCCACCGCCCTGCTCGGACGCCGCCTGCCGGCGATGGAGTTCCTCCAGTCGCTCCCTGGATTCAGTCATGGGCAGAATGTAGGGGAGCCCTCCGCCCCGCGCGAGCCTTCCGGGTGTCAACCGCCATCGCCAACTGCCAACGCAGAGGCGCAGAGACGCGGAGGACGCAGAGAAATGCAGTGAAATGCTGAGCGCAGCGTTCGAACGGTAGCCGCCTGCCGCCCACGCGGGGTTACCATACCGAATGTCAACCGAGCTGACTCAGAATGAACTGAGCGAACAGGTCATAGGTGCCGCCATCGAAGTTCACCGGAACGTCGGCCCAGGCCTGCTTGAGTCGGCATACCAGCGGTGCATGGAGGCCGAGCTGCAACTGCGCGGAATTCCTTTCCGCAGCGAGATCGCGCTGCCGATCCGCTATAAAGCACTTGCATTCGAGAATGCGTATCGCCTGGACCTGGTCATTGCCGATCAGGTTGTCGTCGAGTTGAAGTCCACCGAAGTATTGCTGCCGGTGCACTCCGCGCAGCTCCTTACGTACCTGCGCCTGACCAACTACAAGCTGGGTCTGCTGATCAACTTCAATGTCCCAGTGCTGTGGCGCGGGATTTCCCGAGTGGTCAATAACTTGTAACCTCTGCGTTCTCTGCGCCTCCGCGGCTCTGCGTTGGCAGTTTCAGGGCAAGAAGAAAGCCCCCGATTGTTCGGGGGCTTCTCGAGTGCGAGAGGGCCGGCTACTCGGCCGCGGGGGCAGCGGGTTGGGAACTGGGCTCGGAGCTGGGCTCCTCGCTCTCGTCCTCATCCGACGGCACCGGCCGAGCGGCCTTGGCGCGGTTGGCGGCCATTTCTTCTTCGGTGGTCTCGGGATAGCCCACCACCGCCAGCACGATGCGATGATGGATCGGGTCCACCTCGAGCACGGTCATGTCGACCGGCTGGCCTTCCTGCACCGCGTCACCCGGGTTCTGCACGTCGGGCTTGCCCAGTTGTGACACCGGGACGAAGCCCTCGATGTCGTTGCCGACGTCGACCACGACGCCCTTGTCCATCAGCCGCAGCACCACACCGCGCAGCTCCATCCCGATCGGGTAGGTCTCGCCGATCCGGAGCCAGGGATCTTCCTGCGCCTGCTTCAGGCCCAGGCTGATCCGCTTGTTCTCGGCGTCGATGTTGAGGATCAGCACCTCGACCGAGTCACCCTTCTTCACCACTTCCGATGGATGCTGGACCCGCTTGGTCCACGACATGTCGGAGATGTGGATGAGGCCGTCGATACCCGGCTCGATCTCGACGAAGGCACCGAAGCTGGTGAGGTTGCGCACCTTGCCCTCGAGACGGGTGCCCACCGGATACTTGAGCGGCAGCACCATCCAGGGATCCTGCTCGGTCTGCTTCATGCCGAGGGAGATCTTCTCCTCGTTCTCGTCCACCTTGAGCACCACGGCCTCGATGGTCTCGCCGATGGAGACGATCTTGGACGGGTGGCGCACGTTGCGGGTCCAGCTCATCTCGCTGATGTG
>DAIMFY010000080.1:0-4976 GCA_036724295.1 Gemmatimonadales bacterium
GGGTCGTCAGAGACTCGAATCGGCGAAAGCCTCGTGCCATCCGCTGCAAACACGGCCGCAAACGCGGAATCGGTGAGCCCGATGATCGCGCGGTTCCCGGCGACGGCGAAGGCAGGAAATCTCCCGCCGAATCGAGGATCCACGGCAGGCAAGCTGTCATAGAGTCTCATCGTATCCGAGGCCGTCATCAGGTCGACCGCCATGTGTTGCAGGCGACCAGCGTTCTGTAGTGTGGGTTTGAAGAAGTCCACGATTGGCCCGACGGCTAGCGAAATCCCATGGGTCGAGCAAAACAGCAGAACCGTCGGTCCAACAGCCACAGTGCGCCCGAGACCGCCCGACGGGCTGAACACGATAACCCGGCGCTGCGTCATGTCGAGCGCGACGACCGAGTCAGCCGTGCAGTGGGTGAGAGCGGAAATATCTTCGAACTCACCCGGGCCCTCTCCGTGATGGCCGAAGTCGAACAGATGCGCACCAGAGCTATCGAAGACCCGCAGGGCGATGTCGCTCGCGTTAGCGTCGGAGACGACCACATTCCCATTGGACAGCCGTGTCGCAAAAGGGACGTTGCCGAGAATGATCGTCCCGTCCGGAGCGGTCGCGCGCACCTCGGTGACTGGGATGGTGTCGACCGAAAGCGCCGGCCTGCTGGCACGATGCTGTTCCTGGCGGCACGCAGTGAGGCACAAGACAATGGCGCCGACGAGGAGGGCGCTGCGCATGCGTTGTCCTGGGTGGGTGTCTTTCCAAGGTACGCCGGGCGGGGAAGGGCGCAAGCGTGTTACAGTGCGAGCGGGATGGCAGGGCGGACAAGGCGAGCAGGGAGAGCAGAGCTTGTCCTGAGCGCAGCGAAGGAATGGGCGGGTACCTGATCGCGCGGGAGGGGCAAAGGCTAGCCTTTGCCCCTGCCGCGCCCGACCCCCGAGCTGCATTCCTATTCGCCCATCACCTCCCTGAAAAACTCCTCCAGGTCCAGATCGAGCTCTGCCCCATCACCTGACGTCCACTGCAGTCGATCGCCGAGCACCTCAGGGCGGGTGTCTTCGGGGCGCCAGCGCTCCACCACCCGGCCGTCGAGGTCCACGATCCAGTATTCGGGCACGCGGGCGCGCTGGTAGCGCAGGCGCTTGAGGCCGCGGTCGTAACGTGCCGTAGAAGGGGAAAGCACCTCGATGGTGACGAGCAGGGAGGTAATGTCGCGCCAGTCACGAAGCTGTCGCCCTGACACGGTCCGATAGATGAACAGATCGGGCTGCAGGATTTCCTCTTCGCCAAGGCTGATGTCTGCAGGCGACACGAGGATGCGTGCGCTGGTACCAGTGGCCGGCGTGAGCGCCACCCCGATACGAAGCAGCAAGGCGGTAACGGCCACCTGATGGCGCCCCGCCGGTGCCGGCGTCACGACCAGCTCGCCGTCGATGAGTTCGTAGCGGCGACCGTCGTCGGGCAGTGCCCACACCTGGTCCCGCGTCCAGTGCTCCGTGGTCCTTGGCATATGCATAAGGCTCGGCTCGGCGTCGGAAGTTGGCAAGTGGGGAGCATGCCCCAATCTGCGAAGCCGCCGGCTGGTGCCCGTTACCGAACGAGCGCATGCTGGAGCAATCGAGCGTGAATGATCTGCGCGGCTAAGAGCCGCGCCTCGGCGCCTTGGAATCGCCTGCGGCGATTCGCGCAGGAGCAGGATTTCCGAGAGGCCCGCCGCAGGTGATGACTGCGTTGCCCCTACCTTCTTGGACCCTTGGCTCCAATCCCGCGCATCCGGTTTAACCTGACCGGCATCTCAGCGAGACGTACGCCAGTCGAGCCGCCGAGTTTCGACGATTTCTTCATCATTCTCGTTGTATCGCAGGATCAGGACACGATCCGCCGAAGAGTCCAGAACATCCATTTCGGAAGGGGCTGAAACCTCGTGCTGGGAGCCGTCCATAACGTTGAAGACCGTCCACACGGGATGGGAATCTCGCACTCCGCCAAAGTGCACGACCCAGACGGTCCCGTCGGAATGCGCGCGAACCAGGTGCAAGAGGTGCGAGCCCGCCCAGCCGAAGACAGGGAAGACCTTGGGTGTTGGGATCCGGTCAAAAAGGCTGGGCGAATTGCCCTTCTCAGTGAATCGCGTGCGCGCGGCCCGAACGTCGCCACCGGTAACCCGGACACCTTGGAGGCTGGAAGCTGTAGCAGGCCGCAGCAGCGATTGCAGCTTGCCATTGGCGGCATACTGCTCGATTACCGCGCTGTCATTCTGGACGACATAGAACGATGACGAAGCGACCACCACGCCGCTCTGCCGTCCGAATGTGGCGCTCGTGGTCAATTCACCAGCCTTACCGAACGCTTCAGCGTAGCGCTCGCTCAGCTTGTATGTGCCTACGCTATCTGCCTCACCTTTCGAGTCGACACGAAACAGTGTGGCAACGTCACGGCGGGTCTCGGGCTTGCGGTGGGGCACGGGAAACCGCCTCGCCTCCACGAGCACCGATCCGTCGTCAAAGACGCCGATTGGTGCGAGGATGCTGTAGTTACCAGGTACTTTGATGCTCAATGACCGCTCGAACGCACCGTTTCGTGCGAACTGTGACACTCGCCGAAGGGTTACGTCACCAGTGTGCAGCGTGCCGTTCACGCTTTGGATCCAGAGAAGAAATCGGAATTCTCCTGGCCCCTCTCCGAGTCTGCCAGTAGTCCTTGCAGGTTGGCCATCCGGGCCGAAGAAGTGGATCATGCCGGTGCTGCGTTCGGCCAACACTGCAGAGTCGCCCGCCAGGATGCCCCCGGCCACCTGATAGAGTGGATCGCCTGCGGTCTCGAATCGTACGAGCGGCACCGAGTCGATAATACCGACGTTGCCGGCAGCAGCCTGGCACTCCAGATCGAAGGGCAGGCTCAGCGAGAGATAGATCAGGATTGCCAAACGCATAAGGCCTCCCGGTTGCGAGAGGAGTGGCGGGTCCGCTGGTGGCGGGCACCGCCTCTCGGGCCGCCTGCGGCGATTCTCGCAGCGGCAAGATCCCCGCGCACGCCACCGTGGGGCGATGCGTGCCTCGCCCTACCTGTCCATCCCGCCCGTTCCGTACCTCACCACCACCTCCATCTCGTTGCTGTCGGGCCGGGCGGTGTAGAGCCAGCCATCGTCGCAGCCAACGACCCGCTCAGCGGCTGGAATCGTGAAGGCCGCCGGTTTCGGATTGTCAGGCGCAAGCCGAAGCCAGGTTTCGGTGCTGTCGCCCACGTGGCCGGCGCGGCGCACAATCAGCTGATGCCTGGGGCCACAGAGCCGAGCGGTGCCCACGAACGGCGGCAGGACCTCGGGCCATGGCGGCAGTTCTTCCTTCGGCACCGGAATGAGCGAGTCGGACTTGTCGCGTTCCAGTACCGGGACTACGGGCAGTCCGATGATTGAAACATGCACGACGCTGTCATCGTTGATGCGGTCGAGCCGGACCGGATTGGAGCGGAGGATTGTCACGCCGCCGTCCGGATTCACGGCCCAGACGTCACGAAGGGAGTATGGCGCCTCGAATGCCATCGAGTTCACGTTCACGTCGCCGTTCGCGTTGGTACGGCGGCTGACGTGAATGACCTGTTTGGGCGCCAGCAGGCGCGCGACGGTGTCGAGACGGCCGCTCGCCGCGAGTCTCAGGATCAGCGACGAGTCGCTGTAGGTCGTACCGCCGCCCTCATGGCTGATCGGACGGTATTCGAAATAGAGATTCCCGTTCCGGTCTCCACCATGGAGGAAGATCCCGAGCGGCAGCTCGCGAAGGTCAGCGATATTGGACCAGCTGGCACCATCAAAGCCGATGACGCGCCGCTGGCGCCGGTCGAGCATCAGCACGCTGCCAGGCGCGCCGGGCAGCGGTACGTCGAGGGCCTGGAACTCACCCGGGCCCGAGCCCTCGTGGCCTGTCGGAGTCAGCGCTCCCGATTCCCAGTTGATCTCGACAATCGCCTTGGCGTCGCGGTCCACCAGCACGCCCAGCGAATCATCCAGGGAGGCGACACCCGCGATGCGGCCGAACGACTGTGCGAGGGCCGACTGGGCCGCCGGAAGAGGAACGGGATCGAGGACCGCCGAGGAATGTGTCGGCTCGCATGCGGCGAGACCGCACATGAGAATCAGCGCCGCACTACCGGTGCATCGCGCTCGGCTCAAGCTCATCTCCTGGGGAGGGATTCACATATGTACGTGGATCACCCTGGACGGGCAACCGCATGGGGAGGCGTCACTTGGTTGACAGGGCGCCGGATTCGCCGCATAGTCCCTTGATACTGGACTTCACGTTGAGCAACCATTGACGCATTGGGCGCATCATTGAGGGGTCACGAGTCACGAGTCACGAGTCCCACGACGCGTGACCCGTGACCCGCGACCCACTCACGGCGCCGACCCCCAATTCGGACTCCCTGATGACCCTCCGGGCCTGCCTGCCCCTCTGTGCCGCGCTGCTCCTGCCGCTCTCGGCCTGCAAGAAGGGCGCGGCCGATGGGACCGGCGCCGATTCCACCGTTACCCGCTCGGCCAGCACGCTGTCGCTTCCCGTGGTGGGGGACATGGTCCGGAAAGGCGACCTGATCCTCACCGTCGCCACCAACGGCCAGATCCGCTCCGACGTGGCCAAGCTGCGCGCCGAGGTCACCGGGACTATCGAGGATGTGCTGGTGCGGCCGGGCCAGCATGTGAGCGAGGGCCAGACGCTGATCCGGTTCGATCCCCGCCCGCTCGACCTCGACGTGAAGGCCGCCGAAGCAGCTGTCGCGCAAGCGCAGGTCGCATACACCGATAACATTGTTCCTGACTCCATCGTCTCCGGCCAGGCGCCTTCCCAGGAGCGCCGGGAAAATGCCCTGGCGCGCTCGGGGCTCGCGGCTGCTCGCGTCCAGCTGGAAAAGGCCAAGCTGGATCGCGACCGCGCAACCATTACCGCGCCATTCACCGGAGTCATCGACGCCGTCCCGGTCGCAACCGGAAGCCG
>DAIMFY010000080.1:5076-8446 GCA_036724295.1 Gemmatimonadales bacterium
CCCGGCCCGCTCCGCCCCGGCATGTATGCCGATGTCCGCCTCGAGAGCACTCGGCTTCCCAACGAAGTGATCGTCCCGGCGTCCGCCGTGCTGGAGCGCGATGGCCGCCCGCTGGTCTTTGTCGTAAAGGAAGGCCGAGCCAAGTGGACCTACGTGAACCCCGGCCGCACCAACGGCACGGAGACGATCATCCTGCCCGACTCCGCGAGCAACGAGATCCCGATTTCACCCGGCGATACGGTACTGATCTCCGGACACCTCACACTCACGCATGATGCGCCAGTGAAGGTGGAGATGAAGAAGGGTGTGGAGGAAGCGAAAGATTAGGTCGACGGTCAACGGTCAACGGTCGACAACTGCGAGTTATCGGTTGTCCGTCGTCGGCCTCCACGCGTCATTGCGAGGGCGCGTTGCGCCCGAAACAATCGGGTTGCCTGAGGCATCGGTGCGCGGCGACCCGATTGCTTCGTCGGCGCCTGCAGCGCCTCCTCGCAATGACCTGCGCACTCAGCACTCAGTGCTTAGCGCTTAGCTCTCAACTCCCTTGTCCCTCGCCTCCGCCGCCCTCCGCCGCCCGGTCAGCACCGTCGCCGCCACCATTGCGGTGGTGCTCCTCGGCATCATCTCCATCGGGCGCCTGCCGGTGTCGCTGCTGCCCGATGTGACGCTGCCGGTGCTCACAGTCAGGACGTCATATACCGGCGCCGCGGCCACTGAAGTCTCACGCCTCATCGCCGAGCCGATCGAGCAGGCCATCGCGGCAACGCCGGGCCTGGTGGACCTCAGGAGCGTGAGCCGGAACGGCGAGGTGACCACCACGGCGCGCTTTGCCTGGGGCACCGACATGGCGAGCACGGTGCTCACCGTGCGCGAGCGGCTGGACAACGCGCGCGGTGCGCTGCCGGAAGGCGCCGATCGACCCACACTCCTCACCAGCGATCCCGGTGAGCGCCCCATTGCGGTGCTCGCGCTCACCGGCCCCGGCGACCTCCGCTCCATTGCCAACACCGCGCGCGACGTGCACAGCCGCCGCTTGGAGCAGCTCGACGGCGTCGCGAGCGTCGCGGTCGTAGGCGCGCCCGAGGATGAGATCCGGATCGAGGTTGATCCGGAGCGAATGCGCGCACTCGGACTCAATCCCGATGAGATTGCCACGGCAGTCGAGAACGCCAACCGGAGCTCGCCGGGCGGCACCATCCGGCGCGGCCAGTTCCGCTTCTCGGTGCGCACCTTCGCGGAATTCCGCACACCCCAGGAAATCGGCGAGACGCCGGTTGGGCCCGCCGGCTCCGGCATCAAGCTCGCCGACCTCGCCACCGTTTCGCTCACCACTGCGGATCCACACACCGAGACGCTGCTCGACGGCAAGCCCGCCGTGGGCCTCGTGGTCTACAAGGATGCCGGCTCCAACACGGTCGCCGTGACCAAGGGGATCTACCAGTCCATCAGCCAGCTGGAAGAAGAATTCCCCGACGTCAGGATGCACGTGGTGGCAGCCCAGGCGCGGTTCGTGAACGACGCCCTCGGCAACCTCACCCAGGAGATCATCGCCGGCGGCATTCTTTCACTGCTGGTGATTCTCTTTTTCCTCAAGGACTGGCGCGCATCGCTCGCCATCGGGCTGATCGTGCCGCTGTCGGTGCTGATGGCGCTGGTGATCCTCCAGCTCCTCGATGTCACGATCAACATTCTCTCCCTCGGCGGCCTCGCGCTCGGCGTCGGCCTGCTGGTGGACAACGCCATCGTCGTAGCGGAGGCCACAGGGAGATATCGTGAGGAGGGCGTGCCCACGATCGAGGCCGCTCGGCGTGCCACCGAAGAAGTGAGCGGACCGCTCATCGCCGGTACGCTCACGACGCTCCTGGTCTTCGGGCCGATTGTCTTTGTGCGCGGCCTCGCTGCCGCGCTCTTCCGCGATCTCTCGCTCAGCGTGGTGATGTCGCTCGCGGCGTCGCTGGTGCTGGCCCTGACGCTGATGCCGGTGATGATGATGCGATCACGGGCGCGCGCGCGGACGACGACGTGGACGCACGAAAATATGCCCGCCCCGGTACGTTGGTACGAGCACGGAATGCTCTGGTCGCTCGGGCACCCCCGCGCCGTCTTTGGCTTGGCGCTCGGGCTCGTGATCGTGACGGCGCTCGTGGCCATGCGGCTGCCGCGCGAAATCCTCCCACGCGTGGACGAGGGTACCGTGGTGGCCGACGTGCGCCTCGCCGAGGGCACGGCCATCGAGGAAACGATGCGGCAGACCCGGCGCATCGTGGACGCAGCCACGAAGCTGGGTTCGTCCGGCATCTACGCCCGGGTGGGGCAGGCCACAGATGAAGAAGTGCTCTCCGGCGCCGATCCCGGCACGTCAGCATCCTCCCAGCTCATCATACCGGTCCCCAACGGGAAAGGCGCCGGCAGTTTTGCCGATGCGCTTCGCGCCGCGGTACCGGACCTGGCGCAGGGCTCCCTCGCGCTGGACCTCGCCGGCCAGTCTGAATTCGGCAGCCTGATCGGTCGCGAGGGACGGCTGGTAAAGGTGGAAGTCTCGGCTACGCATACCGCTGACGCCGAGCGGTGGGCTGACAGCATCCAGACGCTGATGGAGAAGCTGCCGACGCTTGCCGACGTGCGCGCGGCCTATAGCAGCACCCAGCCACAGCTCGAAGTCACACTGCTGCGCGATCGTATGGCCCAGCGCGGCATCAGCGTGCAGGCCGTGGTGAACGCGCTTGCCGGCGGGCTGGGTGGCGTGGACGCCGATGAGCTTCGGCTTACCGACCGGCGGATTCCCATTCGGGTGCGTTTCGCCGGCGCACTGAACGAAGACCTGCGCACAGCGTTGGCTACGCCGGTGAATGGCGTGCCGGTGGGCCAGCTCGTGAGCGTAGAGGAGGTGCAGGCGCCGGTGGAAGTGGTGCGCTCAGGCCAGCGGCCGGTGAGCATTGTGGAGGGCGTGGTGGAACAGGGCGGCACGGCGCGCGCCTCGAGCGACGTGGAGCAGATACTGTCGTCGCTCACACCGCCGTCGGGCGTCACCTGGCAGGTGACTGGCGCCGACGTGGAGCAGCGCCGCACCACGAAGGAGCTCACCGTGGTCGGCATCCTCTCGGTGGCGCTGGTCTTCCTGGTGCTGGCGGGCGAATTCGGGAGCTTCACCACGCCGCTGCTCGTGATGCTCACCGTGCCGCTCGCCGCGGCAGGCGGCATCTTCGTGCTCTGGATCACGGGACAGAGCCTCAATGCCGTCTCGCTCATCGGCATGGTGGTGATGATCGGCATCGCCGACAACGATGCCGTGGTGAAGCTCGATGCCATCCGGAGGTTCCGCGCCGAGGGCTATGCCATCAACGACGCGATCCTCGCGGGCGGCATGCAG